>CBDURK010000027.1:0-14411 GCA_965369645.1 uncultured bacterium
CCGGCCTTTGTTTCAACACGGAGCAGGATGGGATTATTGCCGGCGGCTTTTGCCTGGATAGTAGCCACAAATTTCTTGGCGTGAGAAGGAACAACGCGGTCGTCGGTATCGGCTGATGTAACAAAGATGGGTGGGTAATCCACGCCAGCCTTGATGTTGTGGAGGGGGGAATAGGCATAGAGAAACTTAAAATGTTCCGCAGAGGCCTCGGCGTTACCGTATTCCGGAATCCAGTAGCGGCCGACGGTGAGCTTGTGATATCTCAGCATATCGGTGACAGGAACCTGACAAATCACAGCACCGAATAAATCAGGACGTTGTAACATACAGGCGGAAACAAGCAGCCCGCCATTACTGCCGCCCCTTATCGCAAGCTTTTTCACATTGGTGTATTTATTTGCAATGAGCCACTCGGCGGCGGCGATGAAATCATCAAATACGTTCTGCTTTTTATCGAGCATACCGGCCTGGTGCCAGGTTTCGCCGTATTCGGAGCCTCCCCGCAGATTAGCAACACAATATATCCCACCCATCTCAAGGAAATTAATGACCGATACCGAAAAAGATGGTCTGATGTTTATGTTAAATCCTCCATAGGCGTAAAGCAGTGTCGGGTTATTGCCGTCGAGCTTGAGACCCTTCTTATGTGTAATGAACATAGGGACACGAGTGCCATCTTTAGAATGATAGAAAACCTGTGTGGTCTGATAACCCGAAGAGTCAAAATCGATTTGAGGCTTTTGGAAAATTGTCAACTGCTCATTGCGAAAGTCATAACGATAGTTCGTATTAGGAAACAGAAATGAGGTAAAAGAAAAGAACATTTCAGTATCATCCTGTTTGCCGGACAGGCTGCCGACCCTGCCAAGAGCAGGCAGTGGAATTTCACGAACAAAATCACCTTCAAGGTCATAAATTTTAAGCTGGTGGTGAACATCATGCATATAGGCAACAACGAAGTGATTATTAATAAAGGCAACATAATCGATTACGTCTTTGGTTTGCGGCAGGATTGTATGCCAATCGCTGCGTGCAGGATTATTTGTATCGATAGCGATGATTCGTCCGCGCGGGGCCTCGAGGTCGGTATTAAAGAAAAAGACCGAGTCAATATTACCAACGAAGTCGTATCGGGCGTCAGCATCATCGAGCAATCTTATAAATGGACCACTGCTTTCAACCGGACGATAATAAATACGGTTCTTAGGATCGGTGCCGTGATATACATAGAGGATGAGAAATTTACCGTCCTCAGTAACAAATGGGGAGAAACCTAATTCTTTATTATCTTTGCGTTCGTATATGAGTTTGTCCTGCGATTGCGGCGTGCCGAGCTCGTGCCAATAAACACGGCTGTAGTTTGTCTGGTCCTCAACGGATACAGTATTGGGATCAGGGAAACGATTGTAAAAGAAGCCTGTGTTGTCGTGTTTCCAGGCGACGGAAGTAAACCGGCACCATTGAAGAGTTTCTTCATAGTCCTGCCCGGAATCGATTGTTCGGATTTTGATTTCCTGCCGGTCGCTTCCGCTGCGAGAGACAGCATAGGCCAGCAGAGTGCCATCTTCGCTCACAGCCGTAGTGCTTACAGCAACGGTGCCATCGGTACTGAGTAAATTAGGATTGATAACGACAGCGGGCGGGCTATCGAGTGTTTGCTGAAAATAGAGGACAGATTGATTTTGCAGGCCGTCATTTTTTCTGAAGAAATAGCGTTCGCCCCGCTTGTACGGAGCTGAATATCGGGGGTAATTCATTAATTTTTTCAGACGTGCCTCGATTTTCCTTCTGACAGGAACAGTTGACAGAAAATCAAATGTCAGCTCATTCTGCTTTGCAACCCAGCTTTGAGTTTCTTTTGCATCAGCATCTTCGAGCCAGCGGTAGGGATCGGGAACTTCAGTACCATGATAGACATCAACAACAGAATCCCTGCGTGCCTGAGGATAAGTCAACCCACCGGTCTGGACTTCGGCTGGGGACAGTTGCCTGCATCCACAACACAATGCAATCCAAACGAGTGCAACGGTAAATAAACGTATGTTTATATATTTCATAGTTGATATCCTCATCATCTGATAATAAATTACTTTATAGAAACTGTATTTGAAGAAGTGTATAAAGCCCTGTCAAATACGAATTAGGTTAATTTGGGAAAATTTGTTGCAATTTTTGTCAATGGCGGTTATTATTCGACCCAAAATGAGGTTTTGGCGAATGGATGAGCCGAGCGAAAATAGCTATAAATATGGTAAGACAAGCGTCAGCAAGGTCTTAAGCGATTTTGTTGACGACCTGAGCGATGAGCATCGTATGCTGGTCGTTCTCAAAGCACAATTATACGGCGGAACATGGGAGCCGATGCTTGATGACCTGAAAAACCGCCTGGTAGGTAAGCCCTATATATTTAAGCTGGTAAATCGAATAAAAGATGATATCGAACGCATCCGGCAAATGCAGAATTTCGAAGAAGAACAGAATGTCGATTTGGCTGACTATGTCGAACTACCGTAAATGTAAAGTTTTTTTGAGGGTTGATGAAATGGCAAGAATGTTGAAAAACAGATTTGTTTTATTGGCGATTCTTTTAGTCTTGTGTTTTGTGCAATACAGCATTGCAGCAGAAGGTAGTTCTCAAAGGCTCGTTTCACCGAAGCTGCTTGAACACGCCAACCTGAAAATATTGTGGGAAAGTAAGCTGCCGATTAAAAAAACGGAAAGTTTAGTGGGATTGCGCATGCTCGGTAACCGTATATATGTGAAATCGACCCATAATTATATAGTTTCCTTGGACAGGGAAAATGGAAAAATGATATTCGGTGGGTTCGATTTACCGGATGGCTTACCAATTACGGGTATGCAGCATTTTGGCGATGAGCTTAATTCTACGATTGGTACCAAGCTGGTAGAAATTAATATGAATTCGGGAACTTTGATCAATATCTTTGATGTGGGATTTGCATCATCCTGTCCTGCCGCCCGCAATAGTTCATATTTCTATCTGGGCGGACCTGATAATCGTTTGCATGCTTTGCGGGCCGAAGATAAGGTCCAGATGTTTGAAGTCGCCGCCAAAAACGATTCTATAATTACTTCTATTCTCGCTCATGACATCTCCGTCATCTTTGGGACCGATGCAGGTAATGTGATAAGTATAGCGCCGGACAAGCCAACTAAGTTGTGGCAATTTGATGCCGCCGGCGGCATAGCCGGGCCGATTATCAGAGACGGAATGTCGTTGTTTTTTGCCAGCAGGGATACAAACGTTTACAGGGTCGATATGGTTGGCTTACCTTTGAAAAGGCAGCTTATTTGGAAATATCAGACCGCCGGTGTGCTCGATAAAGAGCCTCGTATAACACAACAGGTCGTTTATCAGAATGTTCCCCATAAGGGTCTTACAGCAATAGGCAAACAAAGCGGACAATTCATGTGGTCGGTTCCGGGTGGCGTTGATTTATTAGCTGAAGCCAAAGGCAAAGCTTATGTCATTACCAAGGACAGGAAACTTGTGGTGATGGATAACCTCACCTCAAAGAAACTATATTCGGTTAATTTTGCAGAGGTTACGAGACACACAGCCAATACGACAGACTCGAAGATTTATATCGCCGATGAACACGGCCGGATTGCGTGCCTGCAACCGGTTAAATAATTCGTAGTTCCGAAATACAGCATCTATATACAAAACCGACTGGGTGTAATACGGAATACGAGGGAACAATAGTAAAATACAAATCAAGGGAATTTCAACACAAAAAGGAGTACGAATGGACGTGAAAATCAAGACGGCATTAATAAGTGTTTCTGACAAAAGCGGCGTGGTCGATTTCGCCGGCAAGCTCAGCAAGATGGGAGTTAAGATAATCAGCACCGGCGGAACAGCTAAAAAGCTCAGCGAAGCCGGGCTGGATGTTGTTGGCATTGAGTCAGTTACGGGTTTCCCGGAAATGATGGATGGCAGGGTAAAAACACTTCATCCAAAGATACATGGGGCGCTCCTGGGGCTTCGTGATAAAAGTGAGCACAAGGCCGCAATGGAAGAACATAATATCGAACCGATTGATTTAGTATGTGTAAATCTGTACCCGTTCGAACAGACAATCGCTAAATCAGACTGCACATTGGCCGAAGCAATTGAAAATATCGATATTGGCGGGCCAAGTATGCTTCGATCTGCCGCGAAAAATCATAAGTTCTTAACGGTCGTAACTCAAGCCGACCAGTACGACCAGGTCATTGAAGAGATGGAGAAAAACAACGGGGCCGTTAGTGAGAAGCTGCGAAGTGATTTCGCACGGATTGTGTTCGGCTTGACGGCTTCCTATGATACGGCGATAGCAAAATATCTTAACTCCAAATCAGGCGTAGAGTATCCTGAGAAAGTGTCAATTGCAATCAGCAAAACTGCATCATTGCGATACGGTGAAAATCCCCATCAATCCGCGGCATTCTACAAGCTGCCTCCAGGCAATGAAACTTCGACGTGCAGCGGCACTTTATTGGAAGGCGGCATAGGCATTAGCTTTAACAATCTGCTGGATACTAATGCGGCGTTCGAATTGGTTAAGGAATTTACCGAGCCAGCCGCTGTTGTTGTTAAGCATCTTAATCCGTGCGGTTGTGCCATTGATGATGATATTTGCGTTGCATATCGCAAGGCATACGAATGTGATGTAATCAGTGCATTCGGCAGCATTATCGCCCTGAACAGAAAAGTGGACGTCGAACTGGCACGAACGATTATGGAATCTTACAGCCGATTCGGCAAAGCATTAGGTGCCTCAGGATTCTTTGCAGAGGTGATTATCGCACCTGAATTTGATACCGATGCGGTCGAGATAATCAGGACGCTCAAAACCTGGGGCAACAGAGTCCGGCTGATGGAAACAGGGCCGATTGACAGAGCTAAGATTGACTGTGGTGAGTTCGATATCCGCTGTGTAGTCGGCGGGCTGCTCTTACAGAAACGTGATTTAGCCGGCTGGGAGCCGGATGTCCTGACGTATCCGACAAAGGCAAAGCCCACCAAAAGCCAGCTTGACGATTTGAAAGTCGCATGGCTTGTCGCCAAGCATACGAAGAGCAATACAATCGTACTGGTCAAAAATAAAAAGGTTTTAGGCGTAGGAGCGGGCCAAATGAATCGTGTTGAGTCCGGGCTGATTGCTTTTAAGCACGCCGGAGACGAGTCGAAAGACTGTGTGTTGGCCTCGGATGCGTTCTTCCCCTTCCCGGATAACATCGTAAATGCGGCAAAAGCAGGAGTCACTGCGATAGTTCAGCCGGGCGGCTCTAAAAAAGACGGTGAAGTCATCGCCACCGCAGACAAAAACGGCATCGCGATGGTCTTTACAGGTAAGCGACACTTTAAACACTAATTTCATATCGCCTCGTGTGTATCGCGCGATGTGAAAATAGTTTTATTTCATTTAACTGAATTTAAGCTTTACCCGGGGCCCGCCGGATAGTTATGGCGGACCCCCGGGTACACCTATGCAAACAATTTTTTATTCACCGCCCAGAATGGACACCATTGGCGACTGAAGCAATCGTATTTGCCGGCTCGTTCTGTCACGCCAAAGAATCGATTCCTGAAGGCTTTGCTTGGCTATCTCGGCCTTTAGTGAGAGCAGCTCATAGTCGTCGGCTTTAGCAAGTAGTGATTCAGCTTCGAGAAGTTGCTTTTCCAGGCTGGTAAGAGATGCCTCATCCTCGGTTTCCTGTATCGAACGGCCAGCTAATTCTTTATTAAGAGACTCTATCAGGCTGCCTCCGAGGGAAATACTGAGTGATTCGCGACGTCTGGCTTTTTCTATTCTGGCTCTGGCAAGTTTTTCCTTTATTACATCAACCTGAGATGTTGGTATCATGCCCGCCTTAGCTTGTTTTTCTGCTTCAACGAGAAGCTTGCCGTACAAGTCGACTATTTTCTGTTGTTCTATGCTTATCGCATCATTCTCGAGCTGTGCGATTATCTTTGTATGAATTCCAGATATTCGCTTGGTTGTTGCTTCGATAATGACCTGGTTGGAGGCCTGACTCATCTTGGCAGCCTGAACTTCCTGACGCAGGCGGTAAATATCAGCGAGAATCTGGTCGTGGTCAAGAATACGGGAGCGTGAGATTTCCCTGAGAGTTTTCTGTTTTTCACGCAAGTCGGTTTCAGCGCGGGTGGCTTCCTGGTCTGCGAGCTTTAGCTGGCTTTCAAATCTTAGCTTGTAGTCCTCAAAAACTTTAACAAGAGTGCTCCTGAGGCTGTCAACAAGAGCATACATAAACTCCTCTGCTGCCGGTTTGACGTTCTCCGGCAGGTTGACCTGAAGCTTAAAAAGAATCGTCTGCTCAGCAGCAGGACTCAGTGGAGTTGTTGCCGAAGCTCTGCGAGAAGACCCGGACCGGGCGGTAGAAGCCGGGTACTCCCGCCCCACTCGCTCCATCTCCATCATCCTCTCATACTCGTATCCATTCATACCTGTAGGTGTTGCTCTACGCATTGGAGAAGGTTCCGGTAATGCCCTGCCGGAAGCGCTACCCAATGTTTCGATTATAAAGATATCAGAAACCTGATCCGGTGCGATATCGAGTATTTCACGGATAACTCTGCCACCAACGCTGGTACTGTGCATCAGATAGTCTATAGTGATGCTATCGAGTGACAAAACAAGCGGATCGAATGTTATCTTGACTAAACAGCTTGCAGTGTGTGTGCTTGAAATCTGCACCGCTGCCGGCTGGTTAGCTGATTGCGCTGGAACTGATGCGAAAAGGACCAAAATTAACAAGATAACGAAACGATTTGTGGCTTCCATTTCAACTCTCCTTTTGAATCTATTTTGTTGAACTTTCTGCTGTCGATTTCCAATAATCGCTCCCGGGCTACCTGGGCCCATTGATTCTTCGGAAAAAGCTTGATGACCCGGTTGTATGCCTCGACTGCGGAATCCATTCGGTTTAGCTCTCGATACAAACGGTCGGCCTGATAGACAAGGATAAAAGCGGTCTTATCGACCTGTTTCTGTATTTCTTCAAGTGGATCCGGGATACTTGCAAGCTGGGCTTCGAGTTCGTTAAGCGAGTCTTTTTTGTGGTCGGCTACAAGCACCTCTTGTATGAGTTTTAATGCGGCATCAGTCCTTGTCTGAAGCTGCTCCAACTGTTTTTCAAGTGAGACTATTTTCTCCTGGTCTATTGTTTCAGTAGTTCTGATTGAAAGATTCCAGATACCGGCAGCTATCAGAATAACAGCGGCCGCAGCCAGGGGGGCGGTCAAACTTATACGCAAATGTCTCCGATGGGCACGGCGCCGGACGATGGCGGAGAGATTAGCAGAAACGGCCTCTGGCGAGCCCGCCATACGGTCGGCTTCCTGAAGCAGGTTTTTTATTTTGTCTTCTGTCATAATTTCTCCTTTGTCAGTTCACCCAGGTCATCTCTTAAACGTGCCCTGGCGCGGTTTAGCCGGACCTGCAATGCGTTTTTAGATATTCCAAGAATCCGGCTGATTTGTTCGGCCCGAAGCTCCTGCAGATACCTTAATACGACCGCCTCACGATATTTAGCAGGTAAAGCTTGAATAGCACGGCGAATACGGTCGAAAGTCTCGTTGTCCATCGAGGCCTTGTCCGCTGTGCAGGCCGAAGCATCAATAGCTTTATCAGCAACCTGTGATATTCGCCGTCTCTGGAGCATTCGCTTATATCGGTAACTGCGGCATTTATTGACCGTTATGGTAAAGAGCCAGGTTCTAAGGCTGCAATCGCAGCGAAATTTTTTTAGGCCGAGGAATGCAGCGAGGAAGATGTCTTGCGTAACATCTTCGACCTCGCCGGACCAGCCAAGCAATCGACTGGCCAGTGCTGCAATATCGGACGAATATTGCTCGACAATCCTGTCAAAAGCAGATTCGTCACCCCTATTAAATTGTTCGACGAGACGTTCATCATCAATCGTTTCGGCCATGACCATTATATTAGAGCACTTAGGGGCAAAAAACTTACAAAAAAATCGCTGAAATCACGGAAAATATACCAGAATCCACATAAATCTGGGCGACAAACGACATTTACTCCTATAATTTTGCAGCTTTTCGGAGTTTGACGGCCATATCGGTCTTTTCCCAGGTAAAGTTTGGTAGATTTCGTCCGAAGTGCCCCCCGTAAGAGGTCTGGGCAAAAATCGGACGAGCAAGATTTAAGTGCCTGATCATAGCCTTCGGAGTTAGGGGGAAAAACTTTCTTACAATTTGGCTTATCTTTTGCTCACTGATTTTTGCGGTTCCCTCAGTATCCACCAGGACAGAGATGGGCTCGGCTACTCCGATTGCATAGGATAACTGGACTTCACATGCGTCGGCCAGGCCCGCTGCAACCACGTTTTTAGCGATATATCGAGCCATGTAGCTCGCTGTTCTGTCAACCTTTGTCGGATCTTTTCCGCTAAATGCGCCGCCACCGTGGCAGCCTCTTCCACCGTAAGTATCAACAATAATTTTCCTGCCGGTTAGACCGCAATCACCCTTCGGACCGCCCACGACAAATCTGCCCGTTGGATTGATATGTAATATGGTTTTTTTGTCAACAAGGCGCTTTGGCAGGACCGGCATGATGACTTCTTCGATGATTTGTTTTTGTAATTTTCTATAGGCAATAGTCGGGGCATGCTGAGTGGATACGACAACCGTATGGATACGTTTGGGTTTACCGTTTTCATATTCGACTGTTACCTGGCTCTTGCCGTCGGGCCGCAGCCAGGGCAGCTTTTTATTCTGTCGCACTTTTTCCAGTCTGGTCGTCAAGGCATGGGCCAATCGAATCGGCATCGGCATAAGTGTTGGTGTTTCTTTGCAGGCGTATCCGAACATCAGACCCTGGTCGCCGGCTCCCTGCTCTTTGTGCAGGCCGGTACCTTCAGATACGCCCTGCGAGATGTCAGGGCTTTGATTGTCAATTGTAACAATCACAGCGCAGTCATCACCATCGAAACCTATTGATGGGTCGTCATAACCGATTTTTTTGATTGTCTTTCTGATAACGCCCGGGATGTCAACGTATGCTTTTGTTGTGATTTCACCGGCAACTACGACCAGGCCGGTTGTTACTAATGTTTCACAAGCCACCCTGCTTTTGGGATCCTGTGCGAGCATTGCATCAAGAATTGCGTCGGATACGTGGTCGGCCACCTTGTCAGGGTGGCCCATCGTTACAGATTCGCTGGTGAAAAGGTATTTGTTCGTATCAAGGTGAGGATTGTTTTGATTCGACTTTTTAGCCATTTGTTATTTTTCCTTTCGACTTCTCGTAATTCATGGCCTGTAGCTTTTAAGACTACGAACCATCGTTAATTGTCCAATCGTACTTCATGTATTTAACAGAATAGTTCCCTACTTCAAGGAAAGAAACTTTGTCCCTGGAAACATAATTAGTAATAAAATTCAGGACAGCCCGTGTAGTTGGCTCATGGTCCTTGAATTTTTTGTCTATTGTGAATTTACCAATAAATTCTTCGCCATACGAGGATGACTGAAATAAAGATGACAAATATACTCTCTTTTTTTCGGTGTCGATATGTAAGGCAAGCGGGCTGGACAGAAATCTTTTGACCTGGCCATCCAGTTGCTTATCGAGCCTGTGCCCGTAATACGGTTCATTACGCAACGGCGGACTCGACAAACTGCCTCTGGACAGGGCAAAAAATATTCTCGGATCATTGAATTCTTTACGGAAAAAACGCTTGTCGATCTCCGACAAAGTAAATTCCTCATCCATCACAAGAAACTTATAATCGGTCCATATCCCCTTTATGTGAAGGATACTGTTAGGGCCCCAGCCCGGATAAAGACGAAGGATTCGCGAGGATCGGATAGGATAATTGTCGGTAATTATTTTCAGCATCTGGATGTTATACGCATTGAGCCAGAAGGCGATTTTGTTTTCTTTTGTCCAGGTTCTGTATTCATTCGGGTCAAGTTTTTCAAATTCCCGCAGGAGAGCTTTTAACTTGAGCCTTTGTCGCCTCAGCGTTGTATAATCAACCATCCCTTTCTCATCGACGAAGTCTTTCAGAATTTGGGCACATTTGCCGTGAAAAGAAACAGCCGGTTTAATTTCCTGCTCATCAGGCTCAACACCGGCCTGCTCAACCTCACCGGGATCGGGCTCAGCAAGTGTAATCTCTCCAACGGCAAATTTCGGCTGCTCAGGCTCATTTTGCTCTACAATGTCCGGCTGGACATTATCAGGCTCAACCTGATTGGATTCGCTCAGAACAGATGCTATACCATCAGGCTCGACAATATTAGGTCCAGCCTCTTTGGGTACGCAACTGACAATAAAAACCAGTACCAATAGCAAAGTTATAAAAAAAACAACAAGGCGTTTAGCCATTTTAATTTTCCGATAAACAACAAAAATCTTTGAGTTGCCAAAAAACACCCAATTTTATCTCGTATTAGCATAAGACTTTAGACAATAAATGCAACGATTTGTTAGTCGTTTTTATGCTATTTTGCTGAGAATTGTTACCGATGATAGGAATTTAAGTACAAAACCGGATTCGGAAAACCCGGCAGCCTGAGTAATAACAAAAGGGCTGCAAATCCCGATCAGGTCGAGACCCACAGCCCTTTAATAGCATTATTAAAAAGACTTCGCAGCACAAAACTGCTGTTAGTAGCGTGCATTATGCGAACGCAGCAATTCAACTACTTCCTGACAAACTCCATCCCTCTTAACTCGAATGGATGCCCAGTACATAGGTGTACGGGACAGCAAATCTGTCGCATTCACATCTGCTCCAAAGCTAAGCAGCAGTTCAGTAACGTCCATGTGGTCCTGTTGAGCCGCATAATGAAGAGCTGTTCGGCCCGGACTTCTATCTTTTGCCTCAATATTTGCTTCACCTATGAGCAGGGCTTCGACCACTTCGGCATTACCGACTTTAGCTGCAAAATGCAGAGGAGTCCGTCTTATGTAATTTTCCGCATTGACATTTGCTCCTCCGTCTATCAGGGCCTGAACGGCATCAACATTACCTAATCTGGCAGCAACATGCAAAGGAGTGAGCTGCTTCGGATCTCGAGGATTCATATTTGCCTGTCCGGCTATTAGAGCCTGAACCACATCCGAATAACCGACTTTGGCAGCAATATGCAAAGCAGTTCTTTGTGACGGATTTTCAAAATTCACATCCGCTCCCGCGGCAATCAGAACCTCGACGACTTCCGACCAGCCGGATCTGGAAGCAACGTGCAAAGGAGTTTCCCCATCCGCATTTACTGCATCTATATTGATCTCTTTGGCTGTCATAAGTTCAGCAACATCTGCATAGCCTTTCTGTGCCGCATAGTGAAGGGGAGTAAAGCCATTCTCATCTTGCACGTTTAGATTCACACCGCTGTCAATCAGAAGCAAAACCATGTCTTTCTGTTCCTCCTGGAATGCTTCAAAAATAGGGATCTGGCCATTACTTCCGGTATCCACAAGCGTAGGCTTCTCAGCCAACAAGGTCTCAGCCATTTCAAGATTTCCTGTCCTCATCGCCTCATGAAAATTTGCGATTTGGCTGTCACATCCGATTAGTACTAAACCCAATGTAACCATCACAGCTACCATCATTCTTCTTCTGCCGACCATAATATGCCTCCTTTAAAATTAGTCTTGATTAGCAAGTCGCACAACACAACTTGCTTCATACAACTAAAATATAAGAAATAGATTGAGAAGCACAAATCGGCCATAATAATAAATTCAGGAAATTACCTTAAGAACCGCCGAAAATACCACTTGCAAGACACAGTGTTTTTGATCCCATCCACCCCGAATCGTCCTATAAAACATTACTTATGGACGATATCAGAATATAAAATTCACTCTGTTACACTCTTTAGCTCAGGGAATAACAGGTAAAAGAATGTGCGAAGGGTGCTCCATATCATGGTAGATGGTTTGGGTTGCCTTTATTACTTCAGCACTTTTACCAAAAGCAGCCCCCGTGTTAGGATTTCGGTCAAAACGGGGAAAATTGCTGCTGGATATCTCAACACGCAACTTATGACCGGCTAAGAAAACGTTACTTGTCACCCATAAGTCAATCTCATAACAATATATTTTCCCGGGCTGAATCAACGTTGGATTTCCGGCCGACTCCCGATATCGTGCACGCATGATTCCATCGCAAAGATTGATGGGACGGCCATCTGGATGGACATCGACTAATTTTGCCGTCCAGTCCGTATCACTCGCGGAGCTGGCGGCATAAAGAATTACTTTTACCGGCCCGGTAACCTCGAGGTCAGTTTTCAACTCTTCACTCGTGAAAACAAGAACATCATTCCGGTTTTCAGCTCTGGTCTGGTCCCGCGGCCCGGCAGGACAGCCAACAAGGTTGCACCCACCAAGTGTTGGAACGGGATTGTTCGGATCGTAAACAAATCTATCGAAGGATTCATTGCCGGGTTTAACCGTGCTTAATTTCCCATTCCCTTTAAGTGTGTTTGCCGAACCCCGGCTGTGAAAATAATATGGTGTAAATCGGGTTCGCTCAAGGGGCCAATCCTGCTCATCGCGCCATTCATTGCGACCCATAACAAAAATACGAAAAGGCGCCCACTTATATCCGCCTGCATCATTACCCTTCAACCAGTAATCAAACCATTTCGTCTGAATTTCATGCAGTTTAATCACAGAATCTTTTCCAAAATCCAAATCACCAACTTTACCATTCTGACTTATTCCGTGCCCCCATGGACCCATCAGCACATGCTGGTGATTTCGAGCCTTAAGGGAACGAGATTTTGACTTAACAGCATTGATATGCTCGAACACACTCTTGGCGAAAATGTCATACCAGCCGCCCACGGCAAAGATCGGCACTGTGATATCCTGCCAACGGTTACGCACACCACGTTTTGCCCAGTAATCATCAAAATGCGGATGCCCAACCCAATCCCGCAGGTACTGGACTTTGTGGTCAATTGCACGGTCCCATTCACAAAGCGGCAGGGTTCGATAAGCCTTAATCCAGTCACCGCTTCCCCAACCGAGTATTGTAACTTCTTCTACCGAGCTATATGACACCATGCTGCCCCAGCCCATCAATAGGGCCAGATTAAATGCCCCACCAGCATAGGCGGCATCTCCATATGTATCTATAAGAGGCACGACACTAAAGATAGCCTTCAGATGTTCGCCTGCATTAGGCGCCGTTATCCATTGAGTAAATCCAACGTATGAACCGCCTGATGTACCGATTTTACCATTACACCAGGGCTGGCTGAGAACCCATTTTTGAGTGTCCCGGCCATCGGCATCTTCATTTAAGAAAGGCTCCCACTGACCCTGGGAAGCCCCCTTGCCACGGCAGTCCTGGCTGATAAAAACATAACCACTGGAAGCATAGAAAAAACCATCGCCGTTTTTTTCATCCCCTTTGCCGTAAGGTGAGCGAACCAGTATAACAGGAAACTTGCCCTCTGCTTGTGGCAGGAAAATATGAGCCGAAAGCTGAACGCCATCCCGCATTGGAATCTTCACGTCCGTACGAACATCAACTTCAAAGACTTTTTCCGCAGCAGGAACCATCTGCGGTGATATGAAAATGGAAACCAAAGTAAACAAAACAACAATATAGGATTTACGTTTCCCGCTTAAAATGTTATGAAGCATTTGTTCTCCTTTCAATTTCTCTACAATATCAAATTGTTTCTCTTAATAAGGAAATTCCGAGGTTAGCCTTTTAATACGGCTAAAGGTACCATTCGGGCAACAGCCCTGGCCCAGCCGCATTCGATAACAATCCTGACAACCTCCTCGATATCTTTGTAAGCGCCGGGCGCTTCTTCCTTAATCTTATTTTTATTTCCCGCAATGACTTTTATGCCTTTCATACTGCGTTTGAACTGGTCATCACTTATCTGAGCCGGTGTGATAATTCTGCCATTACGGGCCTTTCCACGAGCCGCGGTACGGCTCATAATCCTGCCGGCACCGTGGTTGACTGAATTCAAAGACTCCTCGGAATCGCCGGTTCCAACAAGCAAAAAACTTGCTGTGCCCATTGAGCCGGGAGTTATTATTGGCTGGCCGGTTCTGGCAAAAATACTATCGCCCATCTGCTTCGGGCCGAAAGCACGAGTAGCGCCCTTACGATGGACCCAAAGGCGACTGCCGCCATGCGTTTCGAGCTTTGCCATATTGTGAGCGATATCATAAACGAGCGGCAGCGGAGTGGGCCCAAACATCCTGTTAAAACAGCGTCTCACCAGCAAAGCCATAATGTGGCGATTGGTAAAGGCAAAATTGGCAGCCGCGCCCATCGCCTGTATATAATTTTTACCCGCCCTGCTCTCAGCCGGTAAATAAGAAAGCATCTTTTTGCAGTCGGCATTCTCCGGTATCCTGGCGGCAACATTC
>CBDURK010000028.1:0-14249 GCA_965369645.1 uncultured bacterium
TCCCGTTGTTTTACCAGATTGATTATACAATCGCAGACAAGCATCCGGCTGATGTTGGCCGGCTGCATGTATTGTTCCGCAGGGAAAACCCGACAACGATAAAGAAGGACTTTGTAATGCTTCCCAAGCGAAAGAACAAAGGCCGTTTTATGGGTGCGCTCATCGGAATACGTAACATGACGCCCGGTCAGTGGTGGGGCGAAGGCGAGATAAAGATTTTTATGGATGGCGACACCGAATATCCTACGATTTGCGGCACCGGAAGCGAAGACTACGTAGGCCTGTCTTATGGTATGCAGCAGACGCCGTTCCTTTATAATGGCTGCAACCTGAATGAGAAAAGCTTTGTCTCGATGTATCGCTGGCATCTGCCTGACCCGATTTTGTGGCGAGAGGAATGCCGCATAACGATTCAGCAGATTGCCTGGAAGAACGGCCTGGCAGAAACGCAGGATGACTGGTCGTGTGCAACGTTCTGGTATGAACCTGTCCCCAGTGCTGTGCTGCCCCAGATACCGGGTGTTAAGGTGCGGACAGCGGACATCTGGAAGGATTAGCGGATGGATAACCAAATGAATCGCAGAGAGTTTCTTGAGGTTTTAGGGGCAGTCGCAGCGGGGGGGACGGGTTTGAGTGGCGGTGTTGCATCAGGCCAATTAAGCAGGGCTGGTGTTAGCTCGAAGCGATGGCGAACAGCCGTGGGACTGAATGGTTTTATGTCATCTCGAAGAACTTATGGCTATAAAATGGATATTACGCAGGTTTTGAAGCTTATCAAGAATTGCGGTTATGGCGGTGTTGAGCTGGTTCCCTGGCCAAAGCCTTATCCCCAAAATCCGGCCCAGGCCCGTGAACTTAAAAAGCAGTATGATGATATAGGGCTTCAGATAATGTCACTGCAGGGGATGTCACGCGGTGGCAGTTGCGGCAGTGCAGAAAAAAACAGGCGTGAAAAATATCTGTCAGACCTTAAGCGGCAGGTTGATTTGCTGGCCTCGTGGGGATGTGAATTCATTGGAGTTTGGTCTGGCGGGCGGCCCGGTCCCGGAAGCGAGGAATACTGCAAACGGACGGCCGATACATGGAATCGTTTGACTCAGTACGCTACAGAACGCCGGATGTATGTAGTTACCGAACCTGAGCCGGTAATGGCGATTCATACGCTGGATCTGCTGGAACAAGTAGCCGATTCAATCGGTTCGCCGAATTTCCGTCTGATATTTGACCCAAGCCATTCGACCGTGCTTGGCGGAGGAGACCCCTTTGTCTTTCTGAAAAAGTTTCGTCGCAGGATGGGGCACGTGCACTTTACCGATACAGACGGAACACTCCGTGGTGGCAAGGGAACGAGCAAACATCTGACCCTGGGAGATGGGACAGTTGATTTATTGGGGACGCTGCGTGAGTTGAAAAATCAAAACTACGACAAGTGGATTATGCTGGACCTTTGGAATATTCCGGATATCTACCGTGCGACAATTGTAGGCAAACAGAAATTGGATGAAATGCTGGATATTCTTTTTCCAGTGTGAATTTGCGATATTGTGATAAGTGAGCTGGAATACGATGAATAGAATTCAAGAACCTGTACGGCTGATGACTATATTTTTGTTGGTTGTTTTGTTCTTTTGCACAGTACTTAGTGCGAAACAGAATAGCCCTGTCTATTATGACGTCAAAGACGTTGGCGAACCGTCGGGCCAAACATCTATGATACAGCCCTGGAAGATTATCCCTCTGGATACCGAATACGCAGGGCAATGGATTGTGGCCTCTGATGTGGACGGTGATGGCCAGGTTGAAATCGTCAGCTCCAGGAACGTGAACAAAGGCGACGTTCATTACACCAGTACTGCTGTCGCGCAGAAACTGGACGGCTCAGTTTTATGGAAGTGGGGCGATCCGGCTATCGGCCGTAAGATCTGGCACCACGATGTGGCCTGTCAGATTCACGACTGGGACGGCGACGGCAAGAACGAGGTTGTGCTTTGTACGAAAGGATACTTAGTAGAGCTTGATGGTGCTACCGGTCGGGAAAAGAGACGTATTCGTATTGCCGATGATGCTTCGGATTGTCTGGTGTTTTGCAATTTGAGTGGTGGCCGCTGGCCGAGTGACGTGCTGGTAAAAAATCGATACCATCAAATTTGGGCTTACGACCAAAGGGGCAATCTTCTCTGGACAGTTAAGGACCCGGGCGGCTATCGCACGGCTCATCAGCCCCGGCCTATTGATATCGATGGTGACGGGCGCGATGAGATTATGGCCGGCTACACGATGCTCAACGCCGATGGTTCTGTGCGATGGGTATATAAATCGAAGACTGTTGACCAGAAGCGCGGGCATCTTGACTGCGTTCGAATTTTCCGCCGGGGCAACAAGCCGGAAGACTTCAGATTAGTGCTGACTTGCTGTGGGGCGAATAATATAGCATTGGTGGACGGGACAGGGGGGATTATCTGGGAAGTTGACGGATATCATTTTGAGTCGGTGGATGTTGGGAGAGTCTTTCCTGGTGTAAGCGGGCAGCAAATAGTCGTTGACATTGACCATCAGCCCCTTGGTAATAGTCCTATTTGGACGCTGGATGAAAAAGGTGAGCTTCTGGGCCGGATTGTAACCGACTACAGCCGGCATCACTGCCTGCTGGACTGGACAGGTGACGGCGTTGATGAAATCTTAGTAGCCCACAATGGATGTATCTATGACCATCATGGCAGGCGTATTGGCATTCTGGCTGTGCCTGGAGATGGTCAGGTAGGCAAAAGTAAGGGGGAAAGGAGTATGCTAATCGCAGATGTAACAAATGACGGAGTGCAGGACGTGATGATGGTAACTCCTGAGAAGGTGTATATCTATGTAAATCAAAAAGGAACAAAAGGCAGTGGGCCTCTCCGGCTCGGAACAGAATTCAATTTTACTTTGTATTGATATAACAATAACACAGATAAGGCTAAAGGAGAAAATTATGGTGCGCAGAATTGTGGTTGTTTTAAGTTTGGCGGTAATGATGTTGTTAGTTGGTTGTGGGGAAATGAGCCAGAACAAGGCCGGCTACGTAAAGCTGTTCAACGGCAGGGATCTGACTGGCTGGGAAACGAGCGGCAATGCAAAGTGGTTCGTCGAAAACGGCAATCTTGTAGGCACACAGGGTACTAATAACGCACCGGGAGACCTGTTTACAACAAATACATACAGCGATTTTCTGGTGACACTAACTTACCGTGCCGAGTGGCCCTGTAACAGCGGTCTCTGGTTCCGCTACCAGTCACCTCAGAAGGCGTACCAGGCCGATATCCTCGAATATAAAAATCCGGTGTGCTATTCGGGCACGCTGTACTGTCCTGGCAAGATGTTCCTGGCAATGAATGAGGACAAAAGCATCATTGACCGCGAAGGCTGGAATACGATAAAGGTTCGTGCCGAGGGCGACCACCTTCAGGTATGGATTAACGGCCATCAGGTCGCTGACGTGCATGATGATACCACTGATTCGGGCCAGATTGGTTTTCAGATCCATCCGGGAGACCAGTTCGGACCGATGAAGATTGTCGTTCGTGAGCTTCTGCTCAAGCCCCTTTAAGAAAAGCTTAGCGCCTCGGTAATAATGACGACCAAATAATACCTCTGTGCGGTCAAGCGGAAGATTACGCCGTGTCCTCATCTTGAATGTACTCTTTCACAACGTAACGTTTGGCTACAGGAATAAAAATAAACGCGGTCCCCAGCATAGCTATCGTAAAGAACCAATAGTAACTGGCTCCCGGTAGCTTACTTGTGCCGTCTTCGTTTTCGATCAGATAGTTTACGAAGAAAGTGAAGGCGTTGCCAAGTGCCACAGACAGAAGGTAGAAGGCCATAATGAAAGACTTCATCTTTTTTGTTGCCTGAGTATATGAGAACTCCAGGCATGTGATTGAGATCATTATCTCTGCGGCAGTTAGAATGACATAGGCTAAAAATTGCCAGCCGATGTTCGGTTTTATGCCGGCTGTAATCTGTGCTTCAATAAGCGCCGAAGGGACAAAAGAAAAAACTGCAATAAACATTCCGATGCCGATTTTACGGAGCGGTGTTAATGGGAATACCTTGTTTATTGCCGGGTAGATCGCATACGCGAATAGAGGAATCATTATCATTATCAGAAGCGAATTCACGAACTGTATCTGGTCGGGCAGCCAGGTTATCCAGAGCCACCTGAGGTCCATACTCTTGGCCTGCAGGACCCAGGCCGATTGTGACTGGTCAAACAGTGACCAGAACATGCCAATGAGCACGTAAATCGGAATGAGTTTTTTAATGATACTTAATCCCTCTCCTGTGAAAATCTCTTTGATAAGACCAGTGCCTGCCGGTTGTATGTGCACGAATTTCCATTGGCCAAGCCAGAAGGCAATTGTAGCGATAAACATCAACACCGCTGGGACACCGAAGGCAATCCTTATTCCGTAGCGAACCCGCAGCCAGGGACAAATCAACATCGATGCACAGGCTCCCAGATTGACCGCAAAATAGAACCAACTGTATATTTTTGACATCAGATGTTTGTTTGTTTTTCCGAATTGGTCGCCCACATTCGCCGAGACGCAGGGCTTGATAATACCGGAGCCGATTGCGACGAGAATCAAGCCTCCAGTCAATCCGAGCCGGGTAACGTCCAGGACCATCAACAGTAAACCGACACAATACACAATGGAGAAGTAGAGAATCGTCCGGAACTTGCCTAACCATAGGTCTGAGATTATCGCGCCGATAAGAGGGGTGAAATAGACTGCGGCTTTGAATAGATGAAAATAACTTTTGGCTCGTTCGTCACCCATGACGGCAAGAGATCCGTCACGAGCCAGCAGATGGGTCGTCATGAATATGACCAGAATGGAAGTCATGCCGTAAAAGCTGAAACGCTCGGCAGTTTCGTTTGTAAGGATGTACGGGATGCCGGCGGGCATTTTTTTAGATGGTACAGGTGCGCTCAGGTATTTGCTTTCGGCCATAATGACTTCTCCGACTCTCTATTTACATAAACAATTTCTTTTCAGGTCCTGCTATAAAGCCTTTTTAGCCCTGTTGATATAATTGGGCTATATAGTACATATCTCATTAGCTGAGTTCAAAGAAGAAATACTCTGATGTGAAAAAATAGCCGGGTTCTCTGTCGGTAATGCCAAAACCCCCTTGATTTCAGTAGTTACAGGTGTTAATATCCTTCAGACAATAAGGTCATTGGTGACAAAACAGCAAGATGACAAGTAATTGAGGTATAAGGCTATGAAAATTTTATCGACGTTAGTCATTATGTTGACAATAGGCGTGGTTATGTTTGGTTGTGCACCTAACGCAAAGGAGGCGGAATTGGACGAGTTCATTACATCGCATGTGGAAAAAATTAAGCCGATGGCGAAAGATGTTAGTCTTGCTTCATGGGAAGCTGCAATTAGCGGCAAGCCGGAGGATTATGACAAAGTCAGTGAATTAACACTCAAAATCCGTCAGGTTTACAGTAATCCTCAGGAGTTTGCTTTTCTGAAGGAAGCGAAAGAATCCGGACAGGTCACCGAAGCCATCCTGGCTCGACAACTGGATGTTTTGTATAACAATTATCTTGAGAGCCAGATAGCCCCGGAGCTGTTGAAAAAAATTGTGGATTTGGGTACGAAAATTGAAAAGAACTTCAGCACTTTCCGCGGCACAATTGAAGGAAATAAAGTTACCGACAACGAAATTAAGGAAATTCTGAAAACCCAGACGGATTCCGGCAAGAGAAAGCAGGCGTGGCTGGCCAGTAAGCAGGTCAGTGCCGAAGTGGCTGATGATATAATCCGGTTGGTAAAGCTTCGAAACGAGGCTGCTAAAAAACTTGGCTTTGACAATTATCATACCCTTTCTCTGGCTACTACCGAGCAGGATGTGAAAGAGCTGGACCTGATTTTCGAGCAGCTCTACGAATTGACCAACGAGCCGTATGCTAAATTAAAAGCGGAGCTGGACCGCATTCTTGCGGACAACTACGATATTGCCGTTGCCGAGCTTATGCCATGGCATTATCATGACCCGTTCTTCCAGGAAACTCCTCTGGTATATGAGCTTGATTTGGATGCATACTACGAAGATAAAGATGTTAAGGAACTGGCGGCCCAGTTCTACGCTGGAATTGGTTTGCCTGTGGAATCCATCCTTGCAAGCAGTGATCTCTATGAACGCGAAGGCAAAAATCCCCATGCTTTTTGTACGGATATTGACAGGGAAGGTGATGTGCGTATTTTGTGTAATATTACAAATAACGAATACTGGATGGAGGTGACATTACACGAATTGGGCCATGCAGTTTATGATAAATTTCACGACCGGCAGGTCCCTTTTCTGCTGAGAAGACCGGTGCATGCTTTTACTACCGAAGCCATTGCTATGTTCTTCGGCCGCTTGAGCCGCAATCCCGCATGGATGCAGCAAATGCTTGGACTCACGGACAGGCAGCGGGCGGAAATTGAGAAAGTAAGCAGCAAGTACTCACAGCTCAAACAACTGATTTTTGCCCGCTGGGATATGGTGATGTACAATTTCGAAAAACAGCTTTATGCAAATCCTGAACAGGACCTGAATTCACTTTGGTGGCGGATGGTCGAGAAATATCAGCTTGTTAAAAGACCACAAGGTCGTAATGAGCCGGATTGGGCTGCCAAAATTCATTTTACTATCGCTCCCTGTTATTACCATAACTACTTATTAGGTGAATTACTGGCATCTCAGTTGCATAATCATATGACTCGCGAAATCCTAAAGCTTGAATCGGACAAAAATCTCAGCCATATTGGCCGGCGTGAACTCGGTGATTTTCTCCGCGAAAAAGTCTTTGAAGCCGGGGCGCTTTATCACTGGAATGAGATGATTAAAAGAGCGACCGGACAATCTCTGACGCCGGAGTATTATGTTGAGCAGTTTGTTAAATGATTTCCAAAATGGACTGATATTTAGCAGTGATAATTCCAATAGATTGGTACAAATATTCTTCCGATTATGAATGGAGTCACTTATGGATTCGAATGGAAAGTCTTTACCCGAAATTACAATTAAGGCTTTTGTTTTAGGTGTCGTTCTTTCGATGGTCTTGGCGGCGGCAAACGCCTATCTGGGATTGTTTGCCGGTATGACGGTCTCGGCTTCGATACCTGCGGCGGTTGTCTCGATGGGTTTGCTGAGGCTCTTTCGCAACAGCAATATCCTGGAGAACAACATCGTCCAGACCGCGGCATCAGCGGGAGAGTCTCTGGCTGCGGGTGTTATTTTCACTTTGCCTGCACTTGTCATTATGGGCTATTGGGACGGTTTTGGAGGGGTCAACTACTGGTGGATTACAATCATCGCCGCGTTTGGGGGCTTGTTAGGTGTACTGTTTACCATACCGCTTCGTCGCTCGCTTATAGTTGAGGGAGATCTGCAGTTCCCGGAAGGTATCGCGACTGCTGAGGTTCTTGAGACCGGGCAGGAAGGTGGTAAGGGTGTTTGGACTATTGCAATAGCGGCCATTGTTGGTGGATTATTTAAGGTCTGTGCAAAAGGCATCGGCCTTTGGCCTGAGGTACTCGAAGGCGCCAGAGGCATCAAGGGAGCGCTGCTTTACGGTGGCTCGAACCTAAGCCCGGCGCTGCTTTCCGTTGGATATATTGTAGGTTTGAATATTGCAATTCTGATATTCCTCGGTGGAGTTGCCAACTGGTTTGCGGCCATCCCAATCATGGCCGGCCAAAACGAATGGCCGGTTTACCAGCTTGAGAGTGAAGTTGAAAAATCCGATAGCTGGAACGTCTTTGTCTTGGAATACAAAACCATCGATCCGGAAGCATCTATTGAAGAAACTGAAGAAGTGAAAATACACAATGCTGATGTCGAAGCTAAGTTGGGCACAACTGTTGATGCAAAGGACTACGCATGGCAAATCTGGTCGAAGAGGACGCGATACATTGGCGTTGGCGCGATGCTCATTGGGGGCCTCTGGACTATTTTCAAAATGAGAGGTTCGCTTCTCAGCGGTATGAAGAGCGGATTGAAGGCATATCAGGCAATGGGACAAGGTGCGGCTGAAATCGAGAGAACCGAAAAAGACTTGCCCATGAAATGGGTACTTATGCTCATTGTCGGTTCGATTGTTCCGCTGTTTCTTGTATATCAGGTATTTGTGGCAGACGTGTTTGTCTCTCTGCCAATGGCGGTTGTCATGCTTATTGCGGGATTTTTGTTCTCTGCTGTGGCCGGATATATGGCGGGACTTGTCGGTTCTTCGAATAATCCAATCTCCGGTATTACCATCGCCACTATCGTCGTTTCCTCTCTTTTGCTGCTCCTGCTCATGGGCAAAGGAGCTGAAAATGGCCCTGCCGCGGCGATCATAGTTGGTTCGGTTGTGTGCTGTGCCGCCGCGATTGCAGGCGACAATATGCAGGACCTCAAGGCCGGCAGGATTGTCGGGGCAACGCCCTGGAAACAGCAGGTTATGCAGATAGTAGGCACATTGTCCGGAGCAATCATAATAGCACCGGTTCTTATGCTCCTGCATGAGGCGTATGGTTTCAAGGGACAGCCGGGCGCCGGTCCGGACGCTCTCTCGGCTGTTCAGGCGAACCTGATGGCCTCGGTCTCAACGGGCGTTTTTAAGGGCAACATGCCATGGAATTTCGCATTTATCGGGATGGTTTTCGCTGCTGCGATTATTATGCTTGACCTTTTTCTCGAATCTCGAAAATGCTCGTTCCGAACGCCTGTGCTTGCCGTGGCTATTGGATTCTATCTGCCGCTGGAGCTGTCGGTGCCTATCTTTGCAGGCGGAATCATACATTGGGCGATAAAGAGTTTCCACAAGCGACAAAATACCAGTTCGGAGCAAATCGGAAAATCCAGCCGAAGAGGTCTGCTGTTTGCTTCCGGTCTTATTACCGGTGAAGCACTTACGGGCATCCTCCTGGCGATCCCGATTGTCATCCTCAAGCAATACGAAATCGACCTGCCGGTTCTCAAGTACTTGTTCGGTAAAACTATGCCCTTCGGAGGCTGGGTGGGTGCAGCACTGCTGATAGGTGTGGCATATTGGTTGTATCGCACGGCAATCGGAGAGAAACAGCAGGCATAATACTGAAAATCAAGAGCCGTTCAATTCAATACTCGGCAGTTTATATATTTTTGGCTATTGGTTTTACTGCACGAAAGAGTATATCGGGTCCCATGGGGGCAGTTGTATCGCGGGCTGTTTATAAATATCCAGAATTTCCTTTGGAACATATTTTTTCTTTACGATGATACTATAAACGTTTGTATCGAACCATGAATCGTAAATGGTCCAGAGTCCCTTGCTGCCCTTGTCGTCTCCCCAACTGTTTTCAACCAGCCACTTTTGAGGTTTATCTTTTTGCATATCGATGCCGATGAAGACCATCGCGTGGTTGGGGACGCTTTCACGAAACAGTGAACGCTCAGCCTTGGTCATAGCCATATCGGTCAGGTAAATAGAATCATAATCGAACATTTCCATGGCCATTATGCCATGTTCTCTGCTTTGGTCCTTACCGACGTCGCATGAGAACCAGATTGGTTCGTCGTCGAGTACGGCCTTAACGGCGATGTCTTTGAGAATTTGCATTTTGACGTTTGCAAAGTGGGCATCGTCGCCGTCACGGATATTTCTTGTAAGATTAATGCTGTAATGCTTACCGTATTTTTTTGAAGGGTCGTTAAAGATGTCCACATATTGCCCCAAATCAACACCAACGAATTCCCTATAAAAGCTCTTCGGACTGTAGGTGTGGATTTTACTTACAACGGAATTGGCGTCCTCGAATCGCCACTGGAACTCTACTGGCGGCTGGCCGAGGTTCAATACGAGCATTTTATAAACCTGGGCAAGCATTTTCGTTTTTTCCGTGCGGAGTTTCCTGAGTGACTTTTTTTGCCGGTGCATATTTCGGAGTTTAACTGCGTCGCCGCGCAGCTTTCTGCTTATAAGCGCATTCATCAAGCTTGTATTTCCGGAACTGTTTGTTTCGGGCATAATCTCATGGGGAACAGCGCCATATTTTTCCACGAGATTGACGACGTTTTCCCAATAGCCTCCGTCGGGGATGGGCTTGCGAAGCAGGAACTCCATTTCACGGTCGAGGATGTCACGGCCTGCGAATTCGATGATGTTTTCGAGGAAGCAGTTTGCTTTTTCGAGCTTGTCCCAGAAAGCGAGGTAGTTCTGTGAGAACTCGAAGCTTTCGAGATTGTTATTTTCGATTACTTTCGGTCGCAGGATATTCAGTCCTGCGAATAGCCAGCAGCGCCCGCTGCTTTTCTGATTAGTAATGCCTTTCGTCTCGATTTTATGGCTGAAGATTTCATTGTGCTGCCGAACTACATCACGATTCAATGCAAGGCTTCTTATATCGTTGTTCGTGATGGAATTATACATCGCCCTGGTATGTGTATCCATTTTAAAAGATGAATGAAATTTATTGATAACTTTTGTCGTCAATGCACCTTCGTTGGCAAAAAGCGGTGATACGACAAAAAATAATACCAATTGAACGACGAAGACGGACTGCCATTTCGAACAGCGTTTCATAATGACTCCTCCATTGATTATGAGAAAATTAAAGTTTGTAAGTCGGGGTTTGTTTTAGCTGGCGGAATTTTTCAAGGCTATCGACGAATTGCTCTCGGGATTTTTCCAGATAGGCGCTAACCTCATCTATATATCCGTCGGCCGAAGCCGACCATACACGGTTCAGGTACCGTTCGCCGGCGGCAAAGCAGTTCATCACATCGGCATAGGCGGCCAGGCTATAGGTATGAGCGATGCTGTGGCGTGTTTGGACAAATTTATTCAAGTCCTCGACAAATAGTTCGTCAATGCGATGGCGAACATCGTATGTGTTGATGGAATGTTGTTCTACATTAAGCCGAGCTATGTTTTCAACGATTCGGCTCAGGCTGGTCTCGATAGCTTGGATATTTGAAGTTAGTTTTCCTTCCGTTCTGTTTTCTCGCCGTTCGCCAAGGTGAACCAGCACAATGCCCACGGTTCCGGCAAGCAGCGCAGCAACAAAATAGCTCCATTGTACGTTTACTTCATCTACAACGGCAGTCAGTGAGCCGGCCAGGAAGCCGACTGTTATCATTAGATATCCGAGTTTTTTCATTATCAATTCCTATTTGCCTATTGAGCCGGCGATAACGAAATACAAAGCAAAGCCGACCCCGACCAGAGCTTCTCCAACGATAAGGCCCGTGGCTATGGGGATTCCCACTTCCTCACTGAAACGAGAGCCTTTTCTCCAATCCACAAGCAATCGCAGTACTGTTCCAATGCTGTATGTTAGCACGATGGCAAATGGCAGATAGAATCCCAGCCCCACGAGAATGCCCAGCCCGCCTATGCCGCTTGCGCTGAGAAGGATACCCAGGCCGGCTCCGGCCATATACTTATGCAGAGGGACATCTCCGCCAAGGATACCCTGAATCGTGCTTGCCAAAGCCTGACCCTGAGGCGCAGGCAAACGTTTGCTGCCAAGTCCATAAGCCTTGTGAAGAACAAATATCAGTACTATTATAATAATCGGGCCCAGCCATGTGGCAAGAAACTGGCCGATTTGCTGTTTTCTCGGTGAAGCGCCGACGAGATAACCGGTTTTCAGGTCCAGCATCAGGTCGCAGGCCTGGGCCATAGCGACACACGCGGCCGCTCCCACCATAATCGATGAGACTATAGAGGCTGTATCACCAAGTCCTTTGCTTATGACAATCAGGATAGTTACTGCTATAAGGGTCATTCCGCTCAGCGGTGACCAGTTTGTTCTGCCTATGCATTCTGATAAAATAACGCCCGCCACCCATATCCACGCAGTGCCAAGCAACGCCATCAATCCGCCTCGAATAATACCCATTTCCTTGACAGAAGTAATGGAAACGACAAAAAGCAGAATCGTAGCACCCGCAATACCCATATACAGAAAACGAATCGGCATCTCGTCTTTCGATAGGGCCGTTTTCATTTTGGAGGCATTGTGCATGCTGCTAATGGCACTCACGATAAGCGGCAGCGCCAGAACGATTCCTGCCACAGCTCCGCCGATGAGCATACCAATACCGACAGGCCTGAATAAGCTCAATCTCATATAATCCGGCAATGTTTGTTCGAGAGTTGTAAGTGTCTCCGGTGTCGGCAGAAGATTACGGGCCGCCAGAACCGGCCCCAAAATCCAGTAGCAGACAAAACCTCCGATAATGAAATAGAAGCCTCCTCTACCGGATATAAAGCCCACCCCAATCGTCATCAAAGAGATATACCAGATACCATTCATATACTCCGGCATTCCGATCAGCTCACCCAGGTTCCAGTACTCGAACCCGCTAAATCCTTTGATTTGACTCATATACTGGCTGAAGAAATATATCATACCACTTAGAGTCAAACCCGAAAGCAGCAGCAGTGCCTTATGGACGCCGGCGCCGGGCGATTTCAGTATGGTCGCTACGGCAACGCCGCCGGGATAGGTAAGCCGTTCGAAATCAATCATCTGTTTGCGAAGCGGGATAATAAAGGCGATGCCCAAAATCCCTCCTGCGATACACGCAAAAACCATCAAAACGGCGTTAAACTGGGTTTGGCCTAAGATAAACAAAGCAGGGATGGTAAACATCATGCCGGCGGAGGCACCGTTGACTGAGCTGGCGATGGTCTGGTTGATATTATTCTCGACGATACTGCTTCGGCCAAGTATGCCGCGAAGGATACCAAAGCCCAGAATAGCGGCCAGTTCCGACCCTTCGATGGAGAAGCCAAGTATTAAACTGGCGTAGCCGATGCTAAGGGCAATGAGTATTCCCAGGCCGTAGCCTACCAGAACCGCGGTCAGTGTAAGCTCCGGATAAGGTCCCCTGCGGATGATTCTTTTTTCGCCGGCTTCTGTTTCTGCCATTATTAGCTATCCTTAGCAAGTGTATAAAATATCATAGTAAAGAGCTTTAACCTCTGGCTTTCGAATTCGGTATTATCTATTTGTGCGGTAACATCGGCTTGGCCCGCTTCAGAAACTGTATTGGAACACCCCATGGATCGCGCAGAATAATTAATTCATCCCCTGCCTCCGTAGTCTTCATTTCCACGGCAATCGTTGCACCGGCCCCAATCAGCTTCCTGGTAATTGCCTTTACATCGTCAACCATAAAGGCAATATGAAGAGACAGCGGATTCATCGCCGGATAATCCGGTACTGCGTCCGGCGGATTATTGTAAAGCTCTAACATCATATTGCCGCCGGAATCGGAGATAAATCGCATATTAGCCGGTGCCGGGCCTTCCCTCACAATTTTCATACCCAAATTATCTCGATACCAACTTGCCATCGCTGCCGGTTCCTCGACATTGATTGCAACGTGCTCCAGCCGTATTCTGTTCTTACCTACAGAGGTAAAAGCATCGTTTGTTTTCCCCGACTCACCGCCACAGCCTGCAAAGACTAATACTGCCAGCAAAAGAATGACCGCTTGCAACCTGCCCGTTTGATGTCTCCGTCTCATGCTACAACTCCTTTCCGGCCGAAACAAAAATTAACGGAGAGGGCGGGATTCGATTTGCCCTCTCTTTGTAAGATTCTCAATAGCCGGATTTTACAGCTTTATTCAAATGATAGCAAGAATTTAAATTCTCTCGTTGATTTGCTATTTCTGTACGAAATTTTACTATCTTGATCTCTATTTTGAAGGCAGCAAATTCAGCGAATTCATCTGATTTTGGATAACTTCTCCCCACACCGCAAAGCCAAGATTTTACGGTATTGCCGAAAGAACAACATTCATTTGGTCTGGACACCGACCAGTGCGTCATGGCTCAATCCCATCGAATGTCAGTTTACGCATGTAAAGGAATTCGTAATTCGCGGTACCTATTATCAGAGTCATAGCGAACTCAAAAACTCATTGGATAAATATGTCAGAGTTCAATTGAACATATTTTATCTGTCTATAATGTTCCGCCAGAGCTTTACTTGGTAAGATATTTGTCTTGCGTTTGCCACTTTCGTACCAGCTCACCCACCAACCTTTTATACATTTTCTTTTGTATATCCAAAGCCACATGTTCCCTGTCAAGAAAGCGAATCAAGAGATTATGTTCGTTGTTAATACATACCTGGACATAACCGAGCGCAAACAGTCGGAGTTGTAAATTGGCGGAACTTGTTCGGATATCTGAAAAGTTACCCATCCCTAAAGTCCAACCT
>CBDURK010000029.1:0-14226 GCA_965369645.1 uncultured bacterium
CCAAAAAACAAAGCCAATTCAAACCCAATTCAAAGCCAATAAAGCCAAAAACAAAGCCAATTTAAGCCAATACAAACCCAATACAAAGCCAATCTGTTGAAAGGGTAAAAATGAACGCTTTTGCGTGGATAAGGAACTTTACGATTGTTTTTGTGATTTACTCGCGGAACTTACCACCCTTATGGGTGCCAATTCAAACCCAATTTACACTATGTATGGCCACGGGCAAATCTGCGAGAAAACCCCTGAGTTTGAGGATAATTTGAATTGACTTTCAGAGCGAAAAAAGCTATAATATAGTACACAAAAAATGGTATTTGGGGGGTTAATACTACCGGAAAATGATCGGTACCGGATGAAAATCTTTAATTATTGAGGAAAACAATTATGGTGAAACTATCTTTTAACAAACTAACTCTGGCTTTTATTGGACTATCAACAGTATTATTTTGCACTTTTTGCTTAGCGAAGGCACAAGCACCACGTGTTAGTTCTGGCAGGCCGGCCCGTCAAAGACCGACCCGTCAAAGACCGGCGGCAGTTAAACCCGTGGAAAAACCGGCGACTATAGTTGCCAATATCGGCAATTACACCATCACAGACCAGGAGCTTGAAAAGAGGATGATGACGGAAATTCGCCCCAACAACTATGGAAATTATAACGAGGAACCCGAGCCGGTTAATGTCGAAAAAGTTCTCTTGAAAATGATAGCCGAAAAAGCCATGGTCAGCGAGGCCCGCAAAGGGGACTATCTTAAAGATGAATCGCTGTCTTCATTAATTGATAGATTCAGGAACAAATGGCTTGTCAACTTATTGTTGCAGAAACAGCTTCAACCCATGTTGACAGTAACAGAACCCGAAATAGAAAAGCGAATGAAGGCCGACCCCAAGCTTACACGGGCCAGAGCTGAATCAACAATTAAAAATTTAAAGGCCCGAATGTTGTTCAGCCAATACTACAAACATATATTCCAAAAGTTTCATGCAAAAAAGCTGACTGAAAATTTTCCCAAAGCAGTGCAAATTCACCAAAGACTCTTGACTGCCCCGAAGAAGCCCCGCACCGGTGGATTTATCCGCATAACTCAGACAAGAGAGGAATTGACGCCGGAAGAGAAAAATATGGCCCTGGCAACGTTCGACAAAGGTAAGGTGACATTGAAGGACTGGTTCGATGCTTTATGTGAAATGGCGCCGCCGAGCCGCCCGAAAGACCTCGGAACCGTTAAGGGTGTTGAAAAGCTTCTGGACATGGCGTTAACCAAACCGCTTCTTATAGCCGAAGCTTTACTGCTCGGACTCGATAAGGATAAAGACCTTTTACTGAAAGTAAGAGACTACGAAGACAGCAGGCTCCTGTCTAAAGTCAGGTCCGACAAGTACAAGGAAATTAAACAACCGACAACCGAAGAGATTATGATCTACTTCGGCAAGAACAGGGAACTTTTCAGAAAAGACAAGAAGCTCAAGATTGACGTAATCTGGTGTCAGGACCTCAAAACGGCCCGCCAGGCAAAGGCTGAACTGGACGGCAGCAAGGATTTCGAGGCGATAAAACAAAAATTATCTCTGAATAAGACAACCAAGCCACGCAATACTTATCCCGGCGGGGAAGGATTGTTCTGGAAGGATTTATGGAAAGGCGACCCGAACGATGTAATCGGGCCGATAAAAGGCTTTAATCGCAGCGAGGTCAATTGGCGAGTTGTCAAAATCCTGGAAAAGAATCCGGGTGAATTAATCGGATATTCAAAAGATATTGAATCTCGCGTCAAAGATAAAATGATGAGCGATCAGAGAGAAGCAACATTTGAGCAATACGGCAATGAGGTTCTAAAGAAATATACATATCAGATTTATGCCGATAAAATCAAGAATGTCGATCCGCTGGATATTCCTTAAGTCAAAGAAACACGCTCCTCGGTTTTTTATAAAGAACCGAGGAGCGAGCATTTAATATCAAGTTTTAAGCTGCTTTTACTTAAATAATATAATCAAAACCAAAATACTCACAAAAGCAATCGCACCCGGCACCATGAAAATCCGATTCCACTGGAACTTGTCTTCTTTCTTGAATTTGTCCATTATGAAACCGGCAAACGGCGTCCCGCAGAACATGCCGACGCCGGTCGTAGCGGCGAAAAGAAGCGACTGTACAGAAGCTACTATTTCAGCTTTTGCAACGCTATTTGCGAATATCTGACCGACAATGACAAAGAGCACGTATGCAAGGCCGTGGAACGATTGGGAACAAACAATCAGCCATCGTGGTTTTCCATTGATGTAAACAATATATAACAACAACCAGAATATAGCTCCAATAACCAAAGTCCATTTTGCTCCAAGACTATTGAGCAACAAGGCCATCAGCAATAAAGTGGCTATTGCCTGTACGCCCTGTGCGATGGCCATCGATGCGGGGACATTACTGGCTGGGATCCCCATATCCTGCATAAACTGGGCGGTACCTAGGAAATAGAACTGCATAAGCCCGAAGAATATCATTGAAACAATAATAAAGATAAGAAAATTAGTATTCTTGAGCATACTCATAGCCTGAAGTATAGGAGCGGTGTCATCTTCGGCAGGTGGTGGATCGACAGTTTGAAAGCCTTGAAGTGTAGAAGCTGTGTCGGCTTCAGCAGGTGGTGTATCGGGCATGAAGAAACATCCTATACCCATAATCACCGAAAGTATAGCTGCAAGATAGAGACAATCGCGTCCCTGTTCGCCTGTTTTGAACTTCCACCGCCAACCAGTGAGACCATAGCCGATAAGTGCCCAGGAGACAGGCGCCCACAAGAATATCCACTTTGAATAAACTGCAGAGTCAAGGTTGTTTTTGGCCAGGTGGCTGAACATCAAAGAATTAACGAGCGGCAGTGTGGCAGCGAAGCACAAGCAGTAAAGAAACATGACCACAAAAAGGTTTTTGAAAGTAGTTTGACGTACGGCAAGGAACATTAGAACCGCGCCGGCCAAGTGAGCAATAGCAAGGATGATTTCGGTGTTAACATACTTATCGGCGAGCTGCCCGGAAATTAACGGCATAAAGATACAGGCCAGCGGCAGGGTGGCGTAAATCCAGCCGGTCTGTTTGCCGGTCATTTTCAGCGGGCCGAGAAGCCTTGGGGCCAGTACAGGCATCCAGGCGCCCCAGATCGCATACTCCATAAACATCGCAAAGCTCAGGGCAAAGTAAAGTTTCCATTCCATTATGTTCTCCCTAAATACGTTTCTTCCTACTTGTTAAGTCAACCATGAAATAATCAGGTCGTCAGCTTATTCGATATTCGGTTGCGCCTGTGGTTCTTGATCTGTTGATACCGGCTCAGAAGCTTGTTTTATATCGTTGCGGAAGAATGCAATCAGTGCCACCAGCAGGACGGCTGAGACGATGGCAATGATCACGAAGACCGGATTCCAGTTACACACACCATCGGTAGTATAGCGTTCTATCAACTCGACGTTGATGAAGGTACCGATCAACATGCCAACACCATAACAGGCCAAGACAATCAATCCTTGTGCCTGAGCGCGTAATTCCGGCGGGGCCTTCTTATCAACATAGACCTGGCCGCCGACGAAGAAGAAGCCGAAAATGATCCCGTGTACAAGGATTGCAATGTAATACAGGAATGTTTGGCCGGCCGCGATTCCACCCCACAAAGCGACATATCGAATCACCAGCGCTCCAAGTCCCATCACCATTGTCCACTTGACGCCGAAGCGTGCCAGGGCAAACGGTATGAGAAGCATCAGGAATATCTCAACAAATTGTCCGAGATTCATGGTAGCCGTGATCTGCTTGAATCCCTGACTTTCGAAGAACTGAGATCCCAGCGAGAAGTACAGCGTGAAGGGAATCATGACCAACATGGAAATGAGAATGAAGATGGCAAAGTTACGGTCTTTGAGCAGAGTCATCGCCCTCAGGCCCAGCGCATCGACGATTGAGGCTTCCTTGCCCTTGGCCGGCGGTGGTGTGTTGGGCAATGTCAGGTTCAGAATCCCTGCGAGAAGAGCCGTGCCTGCACCGCAGTAGAGGGGAATTTCCGTACCGTCGAGGATCTTGCTCCCAAACAGGCTCGTTGCGGCGATAAGGCTGAAAACAGCGGAGGCGACCCAGCCAATCGAGCCGAAGACGCGTATCTGCGGGAACTTATCCGACGGGAAATTTGACATGGCGATCGCGTTTGTAAGGCTCCACGTCGGCATATAGCAGAACATCGCCAGTAGCAGGGCCACGAACATCGCCGCTGGACTCGTTTGTCTTGCGCCGATGAAGAACAACACAGCGCAAGCGAAATTCAGGACCGTCAGTACCTTCTGACTTGCGAAATGGCGGTCGGCCACCATGCAGATGAGAGGGGCCACAAGGCAGCCCAGCGGCATTACGCTCAGTATCCAGGCTTTATATGCTCCATCAATATTCATTTTCGCCAGGAAAGCTGCCAGTGGCATCCACCATACGGCAAACATCATGTACTGCAGAAACATCATGATGCTCAGACGAATTCTAATACTTGTTGTGGCCTTGTCCATTTCGTACTCCTTACTCTAATTTGTCCTTTATGCGTTAAATTCCAACAACCTCTCGGCTGCCAGTTTAATATCTCCGGCCCTGTCATCTCCGGCTTCCCGCTCGATTGCAAGAACGCCTTCAAAGCCTATGTCTTCGAGGACACCCAAAAAAGCATCTGGTCCCACCTGGCCTTCACCCCAGGGAACCTCGGCACCCCACGTACCGGGCTTGGCGGTCTGAGTCGCATCCTTAATATGGATGTGCTTAATCCACGGCGCCAGCACAGTTACAGCATCGATGGGACTGCCTTTGTCATAAAGAATCATATTGGCCGGGTCAAAATTAACTCCTACGGCGGGATGGTTCAGTTCTTCGAGGAAATGCCTGAGTTCTTCGGCGGTTTCCTGGCCTGTCTCCAGCAGCAGCATTAAATCTTTTTTTTCGGCGGCATCGGCAAAAACTGTGATGCGCTCGTAAAATTTTTCGATATATGCAGGGTCACTTTCATCGATAAAGCCGGCGTGCGTCGAGAGGTATTTGACACCGAGCTTAACGGTCGCATCAACGGCACCGAAGAAGAGCTGGCGATTTTGTTCCCAACAATCATCGGGTACAACTCCACCTGTTACTTTTATGCTGTCCAGGGACGAATAATCTTCCTGCGGAAAGTCTATCATTGTGCTGCTTACCGTCCAGTTTTGCTTCTGCACGGCCGCAAGGTAATCGTCTCCGCCTTCACCCACCGCGGCTCTGATACCCAAATGCACATGTTCAATTCCGATTTTACTCATCGCATCCGCCACGCCGGCAACATCCGTCTGCAGAGACCAACTGCAAATCCCTATAGGCCAATCCTTACATTTCATCGTGATGTTCTCCAATTCAAATTTTTTGTTTTGCTTATTTAATCGCGACTTTTTCCATTCTTCTTACTGATTCCTTTTCCGCCGCCACGATTTTAACAGAATCCCGTGATTGCTCCAGGGTTGTTACTTTCTCGACCTTCTCTCCACTTATGGATTTGACAAAATGCTCTATTTCGAGCAGCCAGCCATCGCCTTCCTTAACTTCGGGAGTAATGACTTGTCCTTCGGCGGGACATAGCTTAAACATCGGATCGCGAGTCAAATCATAAACGAGAGTGGCTTTCTCCATCACAATATTAAAGCTCATTTCGAAGCCGAAGGTCGGTGTCATAGCCCAGCCGCCCTCTGCGGTTATCACCTTATCGTCATCGTAAAGATATTGTGTAGTTATGTGAATCAGTCCCCCTTTGGAATCTTTTGCTGCAAAACTGGAAACGGCGTTCGGCATCCCAAAAAGATACTGCACAAAATCGGTATCGTGAATATGCAGGTCCAGGGCCATTCCTCCGCTTCTTTCTTCGTCCATGAACCAATTATCGACGCTCCATGTTGGGGCCGAGCCCAGGCGTTGAAATATTGCAGCAATGACTCTTCCGTACTCGCCGTTATCGATTATCTCCTTTGCCTTGGCATACTCAGGCCAGAATCGTACACAGTGCCCGATTTGCATGATTTTGCCGCTGCGTTTTGCTTCAGCAATCATCCGCTCGCAGTCTTCGACATTGAGCGCCATCGGCTTCTCACAGAAAACGTTGACTCCGGCCGCCAATGCTTTTATCGAACAGTCGGCGTGCAGACAGGTCGGCAGTGTAATCGAAACGGCATCGAGCTCGGCAGTATTGAGCATCTGGTCTAAATCCGTGAATAACTGTAAACTGCTGAAATCAACCGCCTCGTCCGTGTCACCGATATTACCTACCGCTCTTTTCGTATCTTCTTCTATGTTCGGATTCACATCGCAAATCGCCGTTACCTGTGCACCCTCCAGGGCCTTCCAGCACTTGTAGTGCGTTTGCCCCATAAATCCGAAACCAACTATGCCCACTTTCAGCATCTTCGTAATCCTCCAAAATTTTCCGCCGAATGCGTACCAAGCAAATCTTTACTCGATCCATAACGGCAATAATCCGCTAATAATTTTAACTGATTCAGTATTTTATCAGAACCAGTAATGTACTCAAGCACATTTCTATAAATTTGTGAAGGATAAATTTTACTTAAACGACCACTTTTGCAGTAAACGATTGATATTACGGATGCGGACATTAAAAGGCGGGTGCGAAGAAAAATAACCGCCAAGGTCAAACTGGCCGTCAGGCTTGCTCAATTCGGCCAGACGCGAAAGCAGCCGAACACAAGCCTGAGGGTCGTAACCGGCGGCCCCAACAAGGCGCACTCCGAGCTTGTCGGCATCAGACTCCATATCCTGAGAATAAGCGCTTTCAAGAAACTGTACACCGACCTTACGCACCCAGCCGGAAAGAGCGCCGCGGATGGGTGCGGCCCGGGACGCAGTGGCAATTGCCGCATTGCTGATTATACGGGACATAGCGTGACCCCGGATGACATGGCCCATTTCATGCGCAAGGATAAATGCAATTTCGTCCTGATTGTATTGACACAGTTCCATCAGCGCATGGGTAACAAAGATGAATCCACCCGGCAGAGCGAAGGCATTAGGTTCGTCGCCCTTGATGGTTTCAAAACTGAATTTACGAAACCTGTTGACAACGCAGGCAGTCAACCGAGTACCTGCTTCGGTCAGTATTTGTTCGGCCCTGGGCTCCTTATCAAGGTCCAATTGACACCTGATTTCGTTAGCCAGGTCTTGGCCGACCTCATACTCGACTTTTATAGCGTCGGCTTCCGTACCGGCTATTGACTGCCAGAACCATTTTACCTTGCGAACCTTCGGCCCTACTTTTCTGCCTAAACTGTAAAACAGACCACTCATTTAGTCAGGTCTCCTTAAATCAGCCACATCGGCCGGATTCATACTAAAGACGGGTTTAACTTTGTAATAAACATCGACAGACTTCCCTCACGCTCAACCGTTTTCCGTACATGAGGATACCGGTTCGGAAAACTTTGGCTGCGGCCCATATTGCTATAAGGACGGTCAAGGCCAAAAGGATTATGGATGCTATTATCTCAACTATCCAAATGTCAGAGCCGGAAGAAAGCCGCAGTACCATGACCAGCGGAGTTAAAGGCGGTATGAACGAAAAGACCCGCGACAGAGTTCCATTTGGATCCTGGACAACTTTGAACCAGGACAATAGCGGAATTATAAAAATCATAGTCATCGGCATCATCAGACTTTGGGTTTCCTTAATTGTGTTGCAGACTGAACCTGCCGCTGCCAGGATTGAGCTGACTAAAAGAAAGCCAAGGATATAATAGATTGCAAAATACACTACGATTTCGCCGGTGACATCAATATCGAGATTTTGCGAGCGTGCAGTCAGAAATGCTGCGACGGCCCACAAACTTATGAGCGTAAAGCCTGTGCCGGCCAATCCTAAAATCTTGCCCGCCATTAACTCAAACGGACTAAGAGCCGAAAGCAAAACCTCAATAACACGTGAATTTTTTTCTTCTATAACACTGCTAACCATCTGTTGACCCGAACTGATGATTCCCAAAAACATCAAATACATAAAAAAGAAGGGAACCATCATCTTCAAAGCTCTGTCAGTCTTACTCTGAACGCGATCCTGACCTTCAGCGGAGCCGATTTCCACACGCTCAATCGGGACATTTCTGAGTTTTTCCAGAAGCTCCTGAGAGAGGTTCTGCATTTTGTACCGCTGATTGACAACCGTCTTGTAAACAATATATTCGATGGTTGATAATATATCTATGCTGCTTGCTTTCTGTTTATAGGTATAGAGACGTATTTTGCCGGAACCATCCAAAACGTCCCTGTCTAAGACAACATAAACATCCACCTGGCCTTGTCGCAGATTGTTTCTTGCCTCCTCTTCAACAGCGTCGGAGTTTTGCTGTATTTCGAGCTGGTGAAACTGAATCTGCCTTTTCGGATTTTTTTCATTGTGCTTGTCAAATGAAGCTTCTATCTCTGCAGCAAGCTCACCTGACAAATCATTTGCTGCTACTTTTACCGGCGGCTGCGGTCCCATTTTGTCGCGAGACATTCGGCTTGTGAAAAAAATAATCGCACCGATAATAAGAGGGAGCATCACAATACCAAGGAGAAAAGCCTTGGTCTTGACGGTTTCTATATATTCGCGCTGGGCAATTTTAAGAATTTTCCGCATTGCTTGCTCCAACCAAATCGACAAAGATTTCGTGCAGGGAAGGTACCTTCACTTCGAACCTCTGCACGCGTAGCCGCTCCACCAGAACCTTTAGCAACTGCTGAGTGTCTGCATTGCCGGCCAAAGTAATTTCAAAGCTATCTCCTTCGGATTTCACCGCTTTTACTATAGAAAGCTTTTCGATAAAATCGGTATCGCCTTCAAGCTCTGCGCTTATGATATGAGATGATCGCTGCGACTTGATATGAGCCAGACTGTCATCCAGGATAGCTCGGCCCTTGTTTATCAGAAGGATCGAATCGCAGAGCTTTTCGGCCTCGTGCATCACATGAGTGGAAAAAATGATGGTTTTGCCTTCATCCCGCATTTCAAGCATAATGGCTTTAATCAAATCCGTGTTCAGCGGGTCAAGCCCTGCAAAAGGCTCATCAAGTATCAATAACTCCGGCTCGTTGATTGCGGTGACAGCAAACTGCAATTTTTGATGCATCCCTCTTGAAAGCTCCTCGACCTTTTTAGCCGCCCAATCCGTCAGTTCTACACGCCTAAGCCACTTGGAGACCCGACCCGAAAGTTCAGTTCTCGAAAGGCCCTTGATTGCGCCGAAAAAAGAAAGTACCTTGGCAACAGTCATCTTTCGGTAAAGACCACGTTCCTCAGGCATATAGCCGATACGAGATTTGGCCTGCTCAACTGGGCAGTCCCCGAATATCCTGACCTGCCCGCTGTCCGGGCGGATGATGTTCATAATCATACGCAGTGTGGTGGTCTTGCCGGCACCATTCGGCCCGAGAAACCCATAGACAGAAGCCTGGGGAACCGTAACGCTAAGATTGCTCACAGCCCGGACTTCACCGAAGGACTTCTGTAAACTGTTAAGTAAAACTGCATCCATATCTGGTTATCTTTCACATAGCTCCAGTTAGGCATAAATACAGTAACGACAGACTTTATGAGCTTATGAGGGATCGAATGAGCCCGGATTAGCCAATGGCTGTTTAGCCTGTATATGCCAGTTTTAAGGATTATGCAGAGCAATACTGTTGTAATCCCTTTATGCCGTCAAAAAACCATTTGTACGCAGATTGTAAGCTATGAGCAAGAAGGGAATCAAGCAAAAACTTCACGCAAAACAATAACCTGTGAACATTACCTTGCTTTGCGAAATTGCTTCTGAAAAAAAAGAAAAATAATAATTTTTTCTTGAATTTCCTTAAAAAATTTGATAAGCTACTAACACTCAGTGTGGCTTACTGAGGAGGAACAACTTTTGAGGAGTCCCTGTGTTTATTGAGTAACAGAGTAAAGCTCTTCAGAAGTATTTCTGTGAACTTTTTTAAGGAGGAAACACTAATGAAAAAGTTGAATCAGAATCCGTTACATTCATTCCTATTTATCTTCGCACTAATCCTAATCTTTGCAGCAGGGCGGTCTGCAACTGCACAAGACGGTTCTGCGCTGGAAATCGACGAACTCAATCCATTAGTCGAGATCGAACTGATCGCACCAGACGGCACTGTGGAGTTAGTGCAGTTGAGCGGCCCGATGACTGTGCACGTTCATTTTGAGGGTGCGAACGAAGGGGACGCAAAAGATGACGACAAAGACGGACTGGATGAGGTTTCAACGGAAATAGTATCAATGGATCTGAGGGGAACGAGTCCATCGCTGGGACAGGTGAACCTTCGAGCCATTCCCAACATGCCGTCGCTGGGCCAGATAACCGAGCAGATTAACAACACGCCGGGTGTACTTGACGTTCCGCCGTTTACACCAAGCGGCATGGCCGACAGCTTCTTCGACGTGTTTTTTGAACTCGAACTTCTCGACGCCGGGCAATCTTTTATAACACTTGAACCGAAGCGGCTTATAGGCGTGCTGACGCAAAAACCGCCGGCACCCTGCGATTCCTATGAGAACCAGGACATGACTGAGATTTATGATAACGCCGGCAACGCAACCGGCCACTTCCTGGGTTCAATGAGGTTACAAGGTATATGCGATGACGAGTGCGATTGGAATCCTGATGACGGACATAAGATGCACTGGCCGCAACTGCCTGATCTCAGTGCTTCTGGTGTAGATGTAGATATGTCCCAGTTCTTTTTTGCAGATGATTTCAGGTGTACGGCCACCGGCTCGATCGATGATATTCATTTCTGGGGCTCGTTCCGCGATGATGTATTGCCCCCGAACGGGCCGGACAGTATGATACTTGAAATCACCATTTATTCGGACATCCCGGCAACAGAGAACAGTTGGAGCATGCCGGGAGATTTGCTCTGGAGCAGAAAATTCAATCCCGGTGAGTATTCAATTCGCAAGCTTGATGACAGTCCGGAGGGCTGGTACGATCCGGCGAAAGAGCTTTATTTACCTGACAATCACATGCAAGCCTACCAGTATAATTTCTGTATCAAAGAAGGTGCCTTCATTCAGCAGGAAGGAACTATCTACTGGCTTAGCGTTAAAGAACTCAGGCCCGACGATGCAGATTACAGATTCGGATGGAAAACAACTATTCATAAGCTCAGATGGAATGACGCAGCCGTTTTCTTCTTTGATGATAAACTTGTTTCGTTCCCGATGAAGTACCCTAAAGGGCATGAATACATGGGAGAATCACTTGATCTGGCATTTGTAATTACCAAGGGTAAAGGAGGCCCGGATGGCCAAGCGGAACACGACCTTGGCGATGCGCCGGACAGCTCCAACAGCTCAGGGCAATCCATGCTGGCATATCCGAGCGGAGTAACAGGGAACTACCCAACGGTTTATGTGATTGGCTCACCACCATACGGCCCGATTCACTGGCTGCCTCATGCTAAGTTTTATCTGGGGCAGACTGTTACTAACGAAAGCGAGGCGGACATCGGGTTTGACGAGGACCTCAAAAATAATCTCGTTCCGGCCGATGATTTATCCGACCTGGACGGGGGAGATGACGGTGTCCGGTTAACGCTTGTTCTGCCCGATTGTTCACCGGCTGCGTTCGATTACACAGTGACGGGTTTAGCCGCCGATTCCAGCCTGGCTTATGTAAATATATGGTTCGACTGGAATCGTAACGGTGACTGGGATGATACTATGGTATGCCCTGATGGAACGACAGTACCGGAATGGGCGGTTCCGAATCACCAAATCCTTGTAAATCCCGGCACCGAAACCCTAACCACACCCAAATTCATTTGCTGGCATCCGCAGACAGATGCAGAGCTGGATCCTATGTGGATGCGAATCACGATAGGAGAATTTCCTTTATTGAGACTTGTGTCTGCTCCTGCTTTGATCGGTGGTGCAGGACCGGCCAGTGGATATGATTATGGAGAGACAGAGGACTACCTGATTTATCCAAAAAGAGAAGGTGAACCGCTAAAATACGACTGGGGTGATGCTCCGACCGGAACCGTCACGGCAGGTTACCCGACGCTGCTCTTCAACAGCGGCGCCAATCATGTGATCGCCGGTCCCTGGCTTGGTGACAAAAGCGATCGGCCCGAAAGTGAAACGGACGGCCAGCCGGAGACCAATGCCCTCGGTGACGACAATGCTATCGACGATGATGAAGACGGAATTACTATTCCCACACTGATTCCGGGCCAGTTGGCAAATATAACTGTGGAGGTTAGTGGTGGCGGCGGTATTGTCCAGGGATGGATTGACTTTAATGGTGATATGACCTGGGACGCATCTGAAAAGATATACGATGGTTTCCTGCCGACTGGCATCCACATGATATCGATTTCTGTGCCGATCAGCACTTTATCAGGACAGACCTTCGCACGATTTAGAATAAGCAAACAGGGTGGTTTAAGCCCCAAAGGTCCGGCCCCTGATGGTGAGGTCGAGGACCACGAGATTTTCGTCGACAGCCAGCCACAAGTAACAACCAGACCAATCAGCGCTACCCAGTGTCCGGCAGTGCTAACGCAATGCCCAACTACGGTAACCGCGTGCCCGGCTGCTGTGACAACATGTCCTGCTGTAGCGACTCAGTGTCCGGCTGCAGCGACAACGTGTCCCCCTGTTAAAACTCAGTGCCCGGCTGCCGCGACAACATGTCCTCCAGTACAAACTCAGTGCCCGACAGTAGAAACCGAGTGCCCACCCATTTTGACCAGATGCCCGCCATTAGAGACAAAATGCTCTCTGACACCTACTATTTGTCAGGGTGTGGAAACTCAATGTCCGGCTATAGAGACCGTATGCCCACCGGTATTGACCGAGTGTCCTCCCACGCTGACCAAGTGCCAGATAATAGAAACTAAATGCCCCCCGACTGAGACAAAGTGCCCGGCTGTGCTGTCAGTCTGCCCACCTGTTCCTACTCAATGTACCGCAGTAGAAACTGTTTGTCCTCCGGTAGAGACTCTGTGCCCGGCAGTAGAGACCGAGTGTCCGTCTCTTTTAACCAAATGTCCACCAATAGAAACTAAATGCTCTTTGACACCTACTATTTGTCAGGGTGTTGAAACGCAATGTCCGGCTATAGAGACCGTATGCCCACCGGTAGTTACCCGGTGTCCTCCGTTGCCGACAAGGTGCCCGCCGGTAACGACCGAATGTCCACCAATAACTACTCGATGCCCGCCGACGCTGTCAGTTTGTCCGCCTGTGCCTACTCAATGTACCACGGTAGAGACGGTCTGTCCTCCGGTAGAGACTTTGTGCCCGGCGGTAGATACAAGGTGTCCTCCTGTTTTGACCAGATGCCCGCCCATAAAGACCAAATGCTCACTGATACCTACTATGTGTCAGCTTGTGGAAACGCAATGTCCAGCCGTGGAAACAAGGTGTCCCCCTGTATTGACACAGTGTCCTCCGGTGCCAACGAGGTGTCCGGCAGTACTGACCGAGTGTCCACCGACAACAACACGATGCCCGCCGGCTTCGACCGTCTGTCCGGCTGTTTGGACCAGATGCCCACCGACAGCTACTATATGCCAGCTTACGGAAACACAATGTCCGGCAGTAGAGACTTTGTGTCCACCTATAGAGACCAGATGCCCACCTGCGGTGACTAAATGCTCGCTTATACCTACTATGTGTCAGCTTGTGGAAACACAATGTCCAGCCGTAGAAACAAGGTGTCCGCCTCTGCGCACACGTTGCCCGGCAGTAGATACAATGTGTCCTCCTGTAGTGACCCAATGTCCGCCTATATTGACTAAATGCCCACCGACATCTACTATGTGTCAGCTTGTGGAAACCCAATGTCCAGCGACGGAAACAAAGTGTCCCCCGGTGCCCACTCAGTGCCCGTTAGTGCTAACCGAATGTCCACCTATGGAGACAAGATGCAATATTGAGGAAACCAAATGCCCGGTAATACTCACACGCTGCCCGGCAGTAGAGACGCGGTGTCCGATCACAGAGACAAGATGTCCACCCCTGGAGACAAGATGTCCCCTTGTGGAAACCACATGTCCGATGACGCCGACTAAGTGTCAACTCATGGATACACAATGTCCGGCCGTAGATACGAGATGCCCACCGGTATCGACCGAATGTCCCACGACACAAACAAGGTGCCCGACAGTATCGACCGAAT
>CBDURK010000030.1:0-14193 GCA_965369645.1 uncultured bacterium
GCAACTGATTTAAAAGCCTCTCTTGAGACCACCAGTCAGGTTGTTTTCGTTAAGGGCAATTTCACAGTCTTTAACTTCAACGTACACCCCATTTACACTACTTGATTATTCTCCGCTCACATGAAATTACAAGTCGGAATTTTAGAAGTTCCGTTCGACAAAGCCAGTGTCGATTTTATTTTTGACGAAAAGATTGTGAGAGAGGATGTCGAGGCAGGCGGGTATCGTTGTCTTGATCGGCTCGATAACAAACTCCCTCAAGGCCCTTTTCATTGTAGCAATGGCTTCTGTCCGCGTTCTTTGATGGACAATGAGTTTGGCAATCATCGAATCGTAGGTCGGCGATACGGTCCAGCCCTGATAAACGTGCGTATCAACTCTAACACCGGGGCCGCCAGGTAGAATTAACCGGGTAATCTTGCCCGGTGAAGGTGCAAAATTATTTTCAGGGTCCTCGGCATTAATCCGGCATTCGATGGCCACCCCGGTATGCTTGATGTTTTTCTGGCTAAGCTTAAGAGGCAGGCCCGCGGCAATTTTCAACTGCCACTTAATCAGGTCGTGGCCGGTAACCACCTCGGTAACGGGATGTTCGACCTGAATTCGCGTGTTCGCCTCTATGAAATAAAAGTTTTTATCGCTGTCTAAAAGAAACTCAACTGTCACCGCATTAACATACTTGGCCTTTTTTATAATCTTCAGGGCGGCTTCGGCAAGCTGCCCTCTTGTTTGCTTATCAAGGACGGGACTGGGTGATTCCTCTATCATCTTTTGATGTCTTCGCTGAATGGAGCAGTCTCTTTCATAAAAGTGTAAAACATTGCCGTACGCGTCAGCCATGACCTGGACTTCGATGTGCCGAGGCTCAACTATGAACTTTTCCAGATAGATGCTTCCGTCACCAAAGGCAATTTCGGCTTCGGCACGGGCAGCGTTAAATGCCGAGCGCAGAGTGAGGTCGTTATGAACAACTCTCATTCCCCGTCCACCTCCGCCGGAGGTAGCTTTTAATATTACAGGGTAACCCATCTTGTTTGCCAGTTCCAGCGCCAACATCTCATCATCGAGAGCTCCATCGGAACCGGGCACTATCGGTACACCCGCCTTGTTCGCCAACTTGCGCGCCTGGATCTTATCGCCAAGCAACTGCATCGCCTCAACCGGCGGACCAATGAACGTTATACCGCAGTCACGACATATCTGGGCAAAGTTTATGTTCTCAGCCAGGAAGCCATAACCCGGATGAATCGCCTCGACATCGCTAATCTCAGCGGCACTTATAATACGGGGTATATTCAGATAACTTTTAGCACAGTCGGCAGGCCCGATGCAAATAGCTTCGTCAGCCAACTGCAGATATGAAGCGTCCCTGTCCGCCTCTGAATAAACCACTACCGCCTCAATATTAAGCTCGTGACAGGCACGGATGATACGAAGTGCAATTTCACCTCGATTGGCTATCAAAATCCTTGAAAACATAATTTAGTTTATGATTTTCTATCGTCTCTTTACTATTGTTTGTTGTGCCTCAATACTCAATTATCCTGCCGCTCTTTTTTCAATAATCAAAAGCAAATTATTAGTCAGGTTTGACCTTGTAAAGTACCTGACCGTACTCAACAGCCTGGCCATTGGTTACAAGGATTTCGACAATCGTTCCACTGGTCTCGGCTTTTATTTCATTCATAACCTTCATTGCCTCGATTATGCAAACAACCATCTGTGGATCGACCGTCGAGCCTACTTCGACATAATGCTCGGAATCGGGGCTTGGTGTTGCATAATATGTCCCGACAAGAGGAGATTTTATTTCAACCAAAGTTTCCGAAGGTGGAGTAGCCGCGGTGGCATAAGTGTGAATCAGGGCTTCAGCACCCCCTGCTTGGATATGTTGCTCGGAGCCGGGCTCCGGCCTTATCGCAGGTACGGCACTTAGTACACCGCCTACAGGGGGATGAGGATGTGAGCGCTTTAGAAATATCTTGTCGTCGCCGTGTTTAATTTCGACTTCAAGAAGCTCATTCTCTTTCATTATCTCAATGATTTCTTTAATTTTCTTCAAATCAATATCTTTATCCGCCATCGTCGCAACCTTTCCATGCAACAGGTATTACTTAATCCGGATGAGTATAACTAAAAGAAGTGTTTTTGCAAAACAATTTTTTGCAGCATCTGCGGGATAACAAATCCAGCTAAATGTCTATTGAAAATTATGCCGGACAGCCGCGTCTTTTATGGAAGCTATATGGCTCGAAGTTCTCGTTTAATGAGAAAACAATAAAAACTCGAGCTTCTGACTTGTTCTCTTAATCTAAGGAAGTATTTCAAAGGCAACTATTGTAATATCGTCAATTTCTGACGGCTCAATTTTTTGATTATGGGCAATCGTGTTAAGTTTGTCCATCATCTCTACGACAGGTAAATCTTTGACTTCGAGAAATTCATCGCTGAAACCAAAGCCGGCTGTGTCATCGAAGGTACCTATGAAAGGCTCTGCTCCGTCGGAATACACCAGAAGCTTATCACCGGGCTGAAGCTGCACGGTCTGCTGCGTGTATTCGGCCTGTTCAAAAACTCCAAGCAGAGAGCCGCGTATCTGGAGCTGCTCGGGCTGCTGTCCTGGCCTCATAAGTAGTGGATAAGGATGACCGGCACGAGCGTATGTAAGCTGTAGTGTTTTCGTATTAAATAGACAATAACAGCAGGTGGCAAACTGATAACCCGAGAGTTTCTGCGCCGCCATCCGAACATTCAGATTGCTTATAACCTCTGTAGGTGGAAATACACGGTAATTGCTTTCGTAAGTCTCTCGCATTATCAATGCCTGTTTTAAAAATATCGTCAACAGTGCCGCAGGCATGCCGTGCCCAACTACATCAGCTATATAAAAGCCGATGTGCTGCTCGTCAACACGGACCATATCGTAAATGTCACCCGATACCCACTCGGCGGGCATAAAAATACTGGCCCATTGCACTTTATCGGTATTGGGCATCTGAGTGGGAAGAAAATCCTGCTGCACAAGACCGGCTAAACGAAGCTGCTCCGCAAGATTATCTGCGAGGCTTTTGGTCATTGAAAGCTGTTCGGCCAGTTTGTTCCTGTGAATCCTCAGCACATGCTTTCGTGGAACCAAAGGCTTTGTCGTTATTCCAGAGCTGTGTTTACGATAAGCAAGATTTGCACTTATTTTGGCCCACAACTCATCTGTGGAAACAGATTTCATGCTGTTGACCATGGAGAAACTCGTGTTGGACGGTGATATGGAAAAACTTTTTACAGGCATTTCATGGCGGTCTGTAAGTATAATCATACCTATATTTTCCATCTCAAGGGATTCGATGATTCGGGCAAGTTGCTGCTGCTGGGAAGAATCAGAGTCCTTAGCATCGATAATAACGGTCCCAATCAAAGCGAGTCTGTCACGCACATTGGCAAACTTGTCTATTGGAAGAATGTGGTAAGAGAGCTTCCTTTTTTTCAAAAGTCGTTTTATTTCAAACGGGATATGGCTTTGATTTGTTAAATACAGAACATCTGTAAAGCTTTTTTCCTGTTCGATAGCAGTAAGCAAATTTATTTTTCCCATTTCAATCGTTCTTCTTATTATATTATGAGACCTTGTTCAGACATCTATTTGTTAATTTCCGGTATTTAATTGATTTTAACCGTTAATTACCATTCATTAACAACCGTTTGCAATCCATAAGATAATTTTTCGGCTTGTTGGGGATAGCACTTTGGGATTTTTTTGGGGATTTTCCACTATTACACGGCACATGATCAATACAAACCACAAAGGTATGGTGACAAAAACTAAGCTTTTCCGACCGGTGAATAGAAGTGGTATAATTATTTAACTGTAGCTAAGGTATTCTCGATAACTGTTAAGCTCAAATTCTACTTCAACCGGTGAAAATTGCCGAGCCGATACGAAGGATGGTTGCTCCCTCTTCGACTGCGATTTCGTAGTCTGAGCTCATGCCCATACTCAGCTCGGTAAAATGACGACCGACAATCTTTTCTCCGCGTATCTCGACAAATATCTCTCTTGCTCGAATAAAACAAGCTCGAACAATATCCTTATTATTAGTCAATGGGGCCATTGTCATCAAACCAACCACTTTTAAGTTCGGCAGGGTCTCTATCTGCTCCGCCAGATGCGTTGCCGCACCTACCGGAACTCCGTATTTTTGCGGTTCTTTGGATGTATTGATCTGAAGGAGTACTTTTGGGCATAAGTTCAGCTTTGCCGCTGAAGTGTTTATTTCTTCCGCCAAACGAAGGGTATCTAACGTATGTATCAGACAGGCTATAGGCAGAACATGTTTGACCTTGTTACGCTGAAGATGACCTATCATATGCCAATTGATGTTTTTAGACGGGTTCGGTTCGCCTTCAGGGCTCCGGAAAAATTCATCTACCTCACTGGAAACTTTTTTTAATTGCTGAACGCGATTTTCTCCCAGGTCCGTGAAGCCCAGACGAATAACCTCTTTTACGGCCTCGATTGTTGCTGACTTGGTTACGATAACAAGTTTTACCTCACTGCGATCTCTGCCGACACGGGCACAGGCAGTGTTAATGTTGCCCTCAACATGTTTTATTTTTTCAGAAATTTTTATCATAGTTGAACAACCAAAAAATAAAAAACAATCTACTCCAAACAAAAGAATGTACCCAAAATATCAATCTGTTAAAACTTTTACCAGCATAAAAGTTATCAACGCAAAATTTTTAATGCTTTTTTCATTCTCTAAGCCTTATGAATTGACAACTTCAACGACTTATCGGTCGTCACTAAAGCGGCAAGCGCAAACACCTGAAATCTAAGGGCTTACGGCTACTATCTATACAGAGAAATGTTCTGAAAAAAAACAAAAAAAAGGTTTTTTAAACTTGCTTTTTATCGCCATAAGTTGTATACTAATTCTATTGAGGTACGATGGGGTGTGGAATTAAGCCCCTTGATTTTCGGTTCTGTTATTTATTCGTTTGGCAGAATTTCCGTTAATTTTTAGCTCTTTATTATTTGCCTAAAATATAATGCTGTTTTTACAGCTTTATAGACCTCGGCGAGGCAGTGTGGTCTACCGGTCTCCCCCCCAGCCGGAACCACGCCCTCGCCCTTTTTATGCCTACAGTCTTGCCGAATTGTTCACAACAATTAAGCAGGTAGGATGGGCTTTAGACCATGCTGTATTCTGAGCACAACCCTCGAACTCTTTACTCTCCGCGGATTTGGAGCACTACTTTTCTGTTTCGCGGGCCGTCAAATTCACAGAAAAAAACAGCCTGCCATGTCCCAAGGCTCAAAGATTTGTCCTTTATCAGGATTTGTTCGCTGCAACCGAACAGAGAGCTTTTGCAGTGCGAATCTGAATTGCCCTCGGAATGCTGATAGCCCCGCCGGCGATGCGGCATTAATTCTTCCATAGTCAAAAGTATATCATGTATCACCGAAGGGTCGGCGTTTTCATTTATCGTAATACCCGCCGTCGTGTGAGGGCAAAAGATTATTACATCACCGTCTGAGATACCCGACTTGCTGACAAACGAACTAACCTGGCTCGTAATGTCAATCATCTGGTTACGGCTTTTTGTGCTTACATGGAAATCTTCGTGGACAATCTTCATAATTAATCCTCACATCTGTTCGACAACTTCAATACCTAAAAGTTCGCTTAATCCGTGCCTGATAGTTTTTGCCGTTAAATCACAAAGTAAAAGCCTGGTGGGCCTTTTGTCCGGCTCGGCCTTCAGCACGGGGCAATTCGTATAAAACGCGCTGAATTTCTGCGCAAGCTCATAAAGATAGGCGGTCAGGTAATTCGGCCTGTAATCGGCCACAGCGGCCTGTAACGCCTCGCCATAGCGGACCAGGTACTTCGCCAGGTCAAGTTCAGCCGGCTCGGTCAAATTCAGAGCATCAAGCCCGGCAAGCTCATCTTCTATATCAACATCATTGCTCTGCGCCTTTCTTTCGATAGATTTTATACGTGCGTAAGCATACTGCATATAAGGAGCCGTATTGCCGTCCATAGCTAACATCTTATCGAAACTGAACACATAGTCGCTCGTCCGATTGTTGGAGTAATCTGCATATTTAACGGCACCAATCCCGACTGCCTTGGCGATACTCTCTTTTTCGCCCTGCGAAAGCTCCGGATTCTTTTCCTCGACTACCGACATTGCGCGTTCAACCGCCTCATCGAGCAACTCTTTCAGTTTCACATTCTCGCCCGAGCGAGTCTTTAACGGCGTACCGTCCTCGCCTAAAACACTGCCGAACATAACGTGCGAAAGCTCAATATCATCACCGACCCACCCCGCCTTCTTCGCTACCGCAAACAACATATCAAAATGCAGCTTCTGACGCGAATCGGTAACGTAAATTATAGTATTCGCTTTTAATTCATTGACCCGATAACGCAAGGCCGCCAAATCCGTCGTCGCATAAAGATAAGCGCCATCAGACTTCCGAATAATAAACGGCAGCGGCTGACCCTCCTTATTCGTAAACCCTTCCGGAAATACACATACCGCTCCATCAGATTCTTGGGCTTGATCTTCTTTCCTTAACTCCTCCACAATCCCATGCAACATATCCCTGTAGAAACTCTCACCCCGAACATGCTCTCTTTTCAAAGTAGCATTAAGTGTCTTATAAATGCTGTTACAGTATTCTAACGAAATTTCAGTAATCAGTTCCCATGCCTTTTTTTCCTGTTCATTATCAGGATCATCAATATTCTGCAACATAGCGGTTACATGGCGTGAAAGTAATCCATATGGTATTGTCTGCTCATTTCTGGTTAGGACCTTCAGGCCCAGACCTGCTGAGGATTCTTCCAGAATATTTACATATTGGTAAACCATCAGAAATTCTTGCCATATTTGATCCGCTGGGAATTCAATTAGTTTATTCAAAAAGGGATGAAAGTATTTCTCGCCATCGCCTAACTCAGCAAGAGAATCTTCACGCCAGTCTTTTTGAAGACGTTGGCATGTTCGACAGCAGATAGTTTTCACTTTATCTTTGTCTTCGGCAGAATTCTTTATCTCTTCGAGTTCATTATGATAATATAAAGGCTCTCCATGCTCCCGGGCCATACACATATGCCAAAGGCCAAGGATAACCTTCCCAAACTGTGTTCCCCAGTCTCCAATATGATTTTGGCGGATGACGTTATGGCCGAGGCATTCGAGGATTCTACATATACTATCGCCGATTATGGTGCTTCTCAGGTGGCCAACGTGCATCTGCTTGGCAATATTAGGGCTCGAAAAATCTACAACGATAGTCTTCGGCTCATCAGTCTTATCTATGCCAAGACTTGCGATGTGCTTATTGATTTCAAGCAATCTCCCGGCTAAATATTCAGGTTTCAGCCGTAAGTTGATAAAGCCCGGCCCGGCAACCTCCGGCCCCTCGCAAATATCACCAAGGTCTAAATTCTTCACTACCTCCTCGGCGAGCTTGCGGGGATTGGTCTTAAGCTTTTTCGCCAGCCCCATCACACCGTTGGCCTGATAATCACCGAACTTAGAGTCGGTAGAAGGTCGTACTATAGCGGCACAATCTTTAAGGCCGCCAGCAACCTCCATCGCTGCACTAATCCGCTCTTCAAGTATGTCTAACACAATCTTCATTTGATATTCTCGAAAGAAAGTTCCCTCTGTCATTCCTGCGAAAGCAGGAATCCAGGAATGTCAGCGATCTATTAAGCGCTTAGAGTATAATACAAATCTTCCCAATTTGGATTCAATTTCTCAATCAATTCCATCTTCCATTTTCTTTTCTCTGGCGATTGCGTCATGGATATTCCTAAATATTTCATAATAGACAAGGTTATGGACATCGTATTTCTGAGTAAAGCCTTCTACAAGATTATTTTTGTGCTCATAAACTCTTTTAAGCAAATTGTTTGTTACTCCTATATAGAGGGTTCCATTTCTCTTGCTCGCAAGTATATAAACAAAGTATTGTCCCATTTTTCTGGATCCCCGCTTGCGCGGGGATGACAATCAGAATCCTTGTCTATTTATCAATAGTCAATCTCTCCGCATCACCCCATAACAGTTCCAAATCGTAATAGTCCCGATATTCACTGTCGAAAATATGTATTACAACATCGACATAATCCAGCAAAATCCATCGTGCCTGTTCATAACCTGCCCTGCCGAAACGCTGAAATTTAACTTCTCTTGCAGCTTCATTGATTTCATCTGCCACGGTGCGCATCTGCCTGTCACTTGTCCCGGTGGCGATTACAAAAAAATCGGTAGCCGGCGATTTTCCGCTCAAATCCAGAACGACAATATCGCTGCAATGACTCTCAGCGGCTGCTTTCGCCGCGGCCAGTGCAAATGCCTTTGCCTGATCCAGGGCTTTCTTTTTCTGTGTCTCAGCTTTGACCGAAGAAACTTTCTTTCGTGTCTTTTTCTTAACCACAGACACTTTCTTTTTCGTCTTTGGTTTGACCGCAGAAACTTTCTTTTTGATCTTTTTCTTTGACACAGTTACTTTTTTTAGCGTCTTTTTCTTAGCAATTTTTGAAGTCTTCTTTTTCACCAGGTTCTACATCCTCAAATTTAATAAAAACGGGGCAGCCTTTTTAGCTGCCCCAATAGATTACTCTTATTAACCGGTCGCGTCAACTGCGCAACTCGGAATACCATATCCTCGATTATTTAAAGCTAAGGCCGAGCCAATCGCTTATAACCGGCGAAAATTTTACCACAACGCCTGAGAACACAACGCTGACCATCGTCATCAGCTTTATCAGAATATTCAAACTCGGTCCGGAAGTGTCCTTACAGGGATCGCCAACGGTATCACCGACAACTGCGGCCTTGTGGGCCTCGGAGCCTTTGCCGCCGTGAGCGCCTTTTTCAATGTACTTCTTGGCGTTGTCCCAGGCGCCGCCGGCGTTGTTGAGTGTAATCGCAAGAACAAAACCACAACTCAATCCCCCTGCCAAAAGCCCCATCACTCCTGCTATACCAAGGAGCAAGCCCGTTAAAACAGGAACGATAATCGCCAGCATGGAAGGCAGAATCATCTCTTTCTGCGCGCCGCGTGTGGAAATGGAAACACAGCGGGCATAATCGGGCTGGCCCGTCCCTTCCATAATACCGGGGATTTCCCTGAACTGACGCCGGACCTCATTGACCATGTCCCCTGCTGCCCTGCCGACCGCCTTCATTGTCATAGCACAGAATACAAAAGCCATCATAGCGCCAAGGAACATACCGCAGATTAATTTGGGATTCATAATATTGAGGCCGTATGCATCCACAAAATCCATAATGGGGGCCGTCTTGACATTGATAGCGCCGGCAACACCATCCGTAGCCGCAAACGCTATCTCACCAACGCGATATATTCCATCGGCACTTTCCGAGGCGAGCCGGCCAATCCATATACGAATCTCCTCGATATATGCAGCCAATAGTGCCATAGCCGTTAAAGCCGCAGAACCGATAGCAAATCCCTTGCCTGTAGCTGCGGTTGTATTTCCGAGAGCATCGAGAGCATCGGTTCTTTGCCTTACCTCTTCACCCAGACCGCTCATCTCCGCATTACCGCCTGCGTTGTCCGCAATCGGGCCGTATGCGTCGGTTGCCAGAGTAATACCCAACGTGGCAAGCATTCCAACCGCGGCAAAGCCGATTCCGTAAAGACCCATAGATATTTCTGAGAAACCGCCGGCAAAACCAAAGGCACACAAAATACCGATGACAATCGTTACTACCGGCAACCCTGCCGAAAACATACCCGTTGCTAAGCCGTCGATAATTGTCGTAGCAGCACCCATTTCTGTCTGCTCGGCGATACCTCTCGTAGGCCCATACTCATCGGACGTGTAATACTCGGTAAACTGGCCTATCAGCACGCCGGCAACAAGCCCGGAAACAACCGAGCCGAAAACACCCCATGTAATCCAACCGGCTCCGGCCAGACCCGCGACAGCAGCAACAATCAGCACCGAACTGCCCATGGTCCCGAAAAGTAATGCCCTAAGCAAATTCTTCTGGCTGGCGTTTTCCTTGCAGCGAACCATAAAGATACCCAAAATCGAAAGGACAATACCTATACCGGCAACAAGCATCGGGGCAAGAACCGCCTTTAGGGGGTCCATATCTCTGGCAGCAAGCGCCATCGCCGGCAGAGCCGCACCCAAAGCCGCAGTAGCAAGTATTGAGCCGCAGTAGCTTTCGTACAAGTCGGCTCCCATACCCGCAACATCACCGACATTATCACCGACATTATCAGCTATTGTGGCCGGGTTTCTCGGATCGTCTTCGGGAATGCCCGCTTCGACTTTGCCGACAAGGTCAGCTCCGACATCTGCCGCCTTCGTGTAAATACCCCCGCCAACACGGGCAAATAAGGCCTGAGTCGAAGCACCCATGCCGAAAGTTATCATCGTTGTCGTAATTTCTACAAGTTTATGATGTGAATCCATTCCCACCGGCACAAGCTGCAATCCTAAGAATTTCAGTCCGCTCTCCATATTGGCCGCCGTATAAACAATCTTATCAAGAATAAGATACCACAGCGAAATATCCAGCAGACCGAAGCCCACAACTACAAGCCCCATAACCGCACCCGAACGAAAGGCGACCTGCAAGCCCTTATTCAGGCTTTCGCTGGCGCCCTGAGCGGTACGGGATGAGGCGTTTGTCGCCGTTTTCATACCTAAAAAGCCGCACAGCCCGCTAAAGAAACCGCCCGTAAGAAATGCAATCGGAACAAATGGGTTCTGAACGCCCAGATAAGCACAGATGGCGAAGATTACCAGCAAAATGGCAAATACCATCGTAACAACACTGTACTGCCTGAACAAATACGCGTATGCACCTTCACGCACGTGATTAGCAATCTCTATCATTTTCTCCGTGCCTTCGGGCGCTTCCATAACCTTCTTATAGAAATAATACGCAAAACCCAGGGCAAATATCGCCGATATCGGCGCAAGCCACCAACTCAGTGGCGTACCGGTCAACTCAGTCGATCCGGAACCTTCCGCCGCCATTGCCGCCGCACTAAATGCAAATATCGGCACCAACAAACCAAGAGTACTCTTCATAACTTTCACTGTTTTACTCCTTAGAAATTGACTTTTATCCCGACTATCACGAAAGACTTATAAATTTCAAGCAGTTTAACCAAATGGATTATTTTTTCAACTTTATTATATTTGAGAAAAATAAAAATAGGTCAAAAATGCATAAGTTCAGAAAGAAAGTGCAAAAATAATTACTGCTAACTTATATTCCCCTCATCAAGTGTGGTAATCAGCGTTGATTTTGACATACCCTTTGCTTAAATCGCAACCGTAACAAAAATCGCTTACCTTGCCGGCCCCTAAATCCACAGTTATGGTGTGCGCAGTTTGCGAAACAACCTTACTCGCCTTTTTAGCATCGAACTTTCTCGGCGCACCATTCTTAAAAACAGTTACATCATCGAGCTTACACGAGAGCTTATCCGGGTTCAATTTCACATTCGCCGAACCTACGGCACAGATAATTCTGCCCCAGTTGGGGTCGCCCCCGTTAACGGCGCATTTTACCAGCGGATAATCGGCGACCGCCCTGCACGCCCTCGCGGCATCGGCTTTTGTCGCCGCACCCTTGATAACCACCTTAAACATCCTCGTTGCCCCTTCGGCATCGAGTGCCATCTGCCTCGCCAAATCATCACATAACTGGCCCAGCACATTTGCGAATTTTTTATACCGTGGACACTGACTCGCTATCGGCCGGTTACCCGCCAGCCCCGAAGCAAGTATTATCGCAGTATCATTCGTGCTTTGATGACCATCAACAGTAAGCCTGTTCAGCGAATTGCCTATGGCCGCTTTTAACGCCTTCGACAGCAATGGCTTTGTGATAGCCGCGTCCGTAGTAATAAAGCATAGTGTCGTCGCCATATTCGGCGCAATCATACCGGCCCCTTTGACCGTCCCGGCTATCGTTACTTTCGCACCAGATATTTCGAGCCTGCGCACGGCCTGCTTCGCCCTGGTGTCAGTGGTCATTATCGCCTTCGCAAAATCCAGGCCCGCCTTTGGTGAAGCTGAAAGTTTCTCCACCGCCTTCGAAATACCCGTGATAATCTTCCCTATAGGCAACTGCTCTCCGATAATACCCGTCGATGCAACAAGCACATTGCAAGGTTCACTTTCAATCTGCTCCGCAGTCTCGCCGCACATCCTGACCGCGTTAGCCAAACCCTGCTTACCGGTGCACGTATTGGCGTTACCTGAATTAACAACCACCGCCGAGATACTCGCGCTTTTAACATGCTTTTTGCAAATCTCTACCGCCGCAGATACTACCTTATTGGTTGTAAAAACCGCCGCCGCTTTCACCCCGGTCGGGCAAACAATCAGCCCTAAATCAGGCTTCCCGGATTTCTTCACACCGCAATGCAAGCCAACCGCCAAAAAACCCTTCGGCGCGGTAACGGTATTATTTACCATCTTCTGCTCCCCATAAGCTTTATTTACTTTTAATAGTAACACCGGGCCAGCTATCCGTGCGGAACGGAGACCCCGGCAGCTCTTCCTCGTTATAGAGATTGCATACAGGATTGTCCGCCCAGGCGTAACGCACAGCAACAGGCGCCGAAACCTCATTACTGCTAACTACAACTTTATCACCATCTATATTAGCATCCGCCCAGACAAACTTCCGGTCGGCCCCGGCAATTGCAAAACCTTTCAACGGCCCGCCGCCCTTTGCAATAAGCCCGCCGCCGACATTGTCGAAATCCAGGACAATCTTGTTGCCCTTTACGTTCATTCTTTTAAAGAGAGGCCCGGAATAAACCACGTTTTTCCCATAGATCTTCGCCAGCGGCCACAACGCCAAACGCTTGCCGACATCCTGTTTGTTTTTCGGATGTATATCCTTAGCTTCTCCAATATCTATAATCACCGCCATCCCCGTATTCGGCAAATCCAGTGTCATCGATTGAGCCTCGCGCAACTCCGCCCAGGCACTTTCAACCGGCTCAGGCTTGGTCTCCATAAAATTAGCCAACTGAACAAAAAGAAAACTAAAATCTCCCTGCCCCCAGTCTTCGCGCCAGTTCTTTATCATTGCGGGAAAAATTGTCCGGTACTGATAAGCCCTGCCCGCATTCGATTCTCCCTGATACCATATAGCACCATTAATTCCATACGGAATCAGAGGAGCTATCATTGCATTATACAAGCTGGCAGCCCCGTGGGGATGCTCAGGCCCATAAGGCGTACGCAGTCTTCCTGGCACCCTCTTACCTTCTGCCTTGGCTTTTTCAGCAGTCTCTTTCCATTCAACCAGTTTCTGCGCATAATCCTTCTTTATCTGCGGATAATTTGCAACCGCATCATCAAACCGCTTTAAAATGGGCGCCGCATCCGGCACCTTCTCAAGCATTTCTCGACTGGTCCACGCTTCAGATGGAGTCCCGCCCCATGATGTATGAATTAAGCCAATCGGCACATCAAGCTCTTTGTACAGTTCTCGACCGAAAAAGTAACCAACCGCTGTAAAACCGGGTACCGTCTCCGGGCTGCACTCAGACCAGCTTCCCTCACAGTCCGATTGCGGCTCCATCGCAATAGTCCGCTTAACCGAAAACAACCGAATATTCGGATACTTAGCCGCCGAAATCTCCTCCTTGGCATTATTCGATGCCTGCACCGACCACTGCATATTAGACTGTCCCGAACAGACCCACACCTCACCGACCATAATATTTTTGATCTTTATAACATTCTTGCCGCTGATAGTCATTTCGTATGGCCCGCCCGTCTTCGGCGGATTCATCTTGAACATCCACTTTCCCTCTTCGTCCGCTTTCACCGCCCATCTCATACTATTCCAGCTAACCCCGGCCATAACTTCCTCACCAGGCTTCGCCCAGCCCCAGATAGAGACCTTCTTGTCCCGCTGCAAAACCATATTATCACCTATCACCGCCGGCAGTTTAACATCCGCAAAAACCGCCGCCGTGCTCGTCAGCAGCAAAACACCAAAAACCACTAAAACCATTGTCGCACTTAAACGTCTCTTCTTAAAATTCATCCTGCGGCTCCTTAATTATGAAAATTCGAACATACATAAACACCTTCACATCAACTCAACCGCCAAATATAATAATTCACAAACAATAATATTTCAACAATCTTCTTT
>CBDURK010000031.1:0-14139 GCA_965369645.1 uncultured bacterium
GAAATGTCCTCAGGATGCAATAACGGGCGAGGCCAAAGAGCTGCACATAATCGATCAGGATAAATGTATCAAATGCGGAGTTTGTATGGATGTTTGTAAATTTGAAGCGGTGTTAGTAGCATGACTTTGAGAGAGATACAAAAGATACTGGAAGCGGAGGTCATCGTGTGTGGTGATCTTCTTAGTGAAGATATCACGATTGCCTGCGGGTGCGACTTAATGAGCGACGTGTTGTCTTTTTTTAAGCCTGGCGCACTTCTGTTGACGGGTTTGATTAATCCACAGGTAGTTCGTACTGCAGAAATGGCGGATCTGCGGGCAATATGCTTTGTTCGTGGAAAAAAGCCTGCCCAGGAGACGATTGAAATGGCTGAAGCCAAGAATATTCCGTTATTGACGACGCCTTTGCCGTTGTTTGAGTCTTGCGGCCGACTACACAGAGAAGGGCTTTCCGGCTACTCTGAGGATATGAAAAAAAAATAAATAGGATTTTTTCAAGTGACTCCGGATAATAAAATAAGCAGGATTCAGGAATTAGTTTATGAAATAAGGGTACGCGAAGTAATGAAGAAAGAAGTTATTACGATTAGTCCGCAGACCCAGATGAGTGAGTTAAGGGGGATTTTGCGTAAGAAACGCATCTCCGGAGCGCCTGTAATGGACGGGGATGAAATGGTTGGGATTATCAGTATCGAGGATTTCATTAAGTGGCTGGCCGACAGGGGAAACGATTGTCCCATTAGAGATAAGATGAGCAAAGATGTCCAAACTCTTTATGCCGATGAGCCGTTGACCCAGGCAGTGAATAAATTCGAGCGGTTTGGATTTGGCCGATTTGCCGTTATCGACCGCCAGAGCAGGCGGCTTCTTGGTATTATCACCAAGGGGGATATAGTTGAGGGCCTGCTCAAAAAGTTGGAGATCGACCACAGGAAAGAAGAGGAAGAGGTTTACCGCCGACGAGTTGAGCATTTTTTCGAGGATATTCTTGCGGACAAAGTGACGCTTCTGTTTCAATATGATGTAGTGGGACACGATTTCAAGCGAGCCGGAGAAGGCGCCAGCCGGCTAAAGGCCTCCTTAAAACGCCTGGGCCTGGATCCTCAGGTGGTCCGCCGGGTTGCGATTGCTACGTACGAGGCAGAGATGAACCTTGTCATATACACCGATGGCGGCAAGATTCGAGCGCGTGTTGAACCGCATAGTATTTTTGTAAAAGTGGCGGATTCCGGGCCGGGAATTCCCGATGTGCAGAAGGTTTTGCAGCCTGGTTATTCAACCGCTCCGGAGTGGGTTAGAAACTTAGGTTTCGGGGCCGGTATGGGTCTGAGTAATATCCTCAAGTGCGCCAGTAAGATGGACTTGAAATCCGTCGTAGGAAAAGGAACACAAGTATATATTCGTTTCAATACCGAAGATGGAGCCAAAAGTGAAACTAACTGAATTAATACAAAAGTTAAACCTGAGCGTCAGGTCGGCAAAAATGCATCTGGACCGCGAGGTTACCGGGGGCTATGCGAGTGATTTGCTTAGTGATGTCCTTGGTAATAGCAAAGAAGGAAACCTTTGGATTACTTTACAGATTCATCAGAATATCGTTGGTGTGGCCAGCATGAAAGACCTGGCTGGAATTATATTGGTAAATAACAGAGAGCCTGAACCGGAAACCTTAGAGAAAGCAGAGTTAGAAGAATTGCCGATTATGGTAACCGAGATGCCGACCTTCGAACTTGTCGGCAGGCTCTATAGCCTGGGAATTGTCGGAACGAAATAATGAGGAAAGTAAGAGCCGATCTGCATCTGCATACTTGCCTTTCTCCCTGTGCCGACAATGAGATGCAGACAGCAGCTATAGTCGAGCAAGCAAAAAAAGCAGGTTTGGATATGATAGGGATATGTGATCATAATTCTGGTGAGAATGTAAGTGCGGTGATGAAAGCCGGTAAGCGGCAGGGCCTTGGGGTTATTCCGGGTGTTGAGATTACCTCGCGGGAGGAAGTGCATATCCTCGGACTGTTCAACACCGAACAGGACCTGATGCGTTTGCAGGATATCATCTATGAAAATCTGCCCGGTGAAAACGATGAGGAGGCCTTCGGCTCTCAGTTGGTCATTGACGAATACGGTAATGAGGTGGGTCATAATTCCAGACTTTTGATAGGGGCAACAACCCTGACCTTAGAGCAGGTTATCGATGCGATTCACCAATTCGCCGGACTGGCTGTTGCCTCTCACGTTGATCGTCAGCGATTCAGTCTGATTGGCCAGTTGGGTTTCATTCCCAAAGGATTGAAACTGGATGCTGTGGAGGTCTCGAACCCGTCCTCATCCAGACAGGAGTATGACTATCCGGTGGTAACTTCTTCTGACGCACATTTTCTGGAAGACATCGGAAGGAATTCCACCTGTTTTATGATAGAGGATGCATCGTTAGAGGAGATTTCAAAAGCGTTGCGCTGTGAGCTGGGAAGGATGGTCATAAGCAATTAAATGGAAGATTTGTCGCTGCACATTCTGGACATTGCGGAAAACTCGATTAACGGAGCTGCACGGACAATTGAAATTATAATAGACGAAGACAGAGCGAAAGACTTGTTGACTATTGAGATTAAAGATGATGGTAAGGGCATGGACGAGAAGACTCTGAAAAAAGCTCTTGATCCTTTTTTTACGACACGCAAGACTCGGAGAGTCGGCCTGGGGCTGTCGTTGCTGGCCCAGGCGGCCGAACAGAGCGGCGGCAAGATGGAGTTGAACTCTATACCACGCGTGGGAACGACGGTCAGAGCGACGTTTCGCATGAGCCATCCGGACTGCAAACCTATGGGTGACATTAACGAGACAATGCGCATGTTGGTTGCGGGGCATCCTGAGATTAATTTCGTTTACGAACATCATAAAGACAATTCAGAATATCGTTTTGACACGAGAGAAACATGCAGAAAATGATTACTCTAACAATTGATGACAAAAAGGTTGAGGTTGAAGAAGGTTCAACTGTTCTCGAGGCCGCTGAGAAGCTCGGTATTAAAATTCCTACTCTTTGCCACCACAGGTCTTTGATACCCTATGGTGCGTGCCGTGTTTGTCTGGTCGAAGTAGTAAAATCATGGGGTCCGAGCATTCAGGCTTCCTGTGTTTATCCTGCAGAGGAAGGAATGGTTATACAAACTGATTCGGAAAGGGTCTTGAAGACCCGCCGGATGATGCTCGAACTGCTGTTGGCCCGTTGCCCGGATTCACCACGAATAGTGGAAATGGCCGGGGAGATGGGTATCGATGAACCTCGCTTTCCGAAGAAGAACGAGAACTGCATCCTTTGTGGACTCTGTACAAGAGTATGCGAGGAAAGGATGGGTGTCGGCGCCATCAGTTTTATCAACAGAGGTTCGGAACGAAAGGTCGCTGTTCCTTATGACAAGTATTCTCCTATCTGTATAGCCTGTGGAGCCTGCACTGTCGTTTGTCCGACCAATGATGTGGACCTCTCCAAGGTTACACTTAATAAACCAAGGCCAGTAATGTCCGATTATGATATGGGTCTTGTCCAAAGGTCTTCCATTTATATACCTTTTGCTCAGGCAATACCCAAAGTAGCGTTGATTGACAAAAAGACCTGTATGCACTTCCTTAATGATACGTGCAAATCATGCGAGAATTTCTGTGAAGCCGGAGCTATCGACTATGAGCAACAGGATGAAATCGAGGAGTTGGATGTCGGTGCGGTTGTCCTGTCGCCCGGATTTGAGCAATTTGATCCCGACCTCAAAAAGGAACTCGGCTACTCGAGGTATCCCAATGTGCTGTCCAGTCTTCAGTTCGAACGGCTGCTTTCTGCCAGCGGGCCGTTCCTCGGGAAGATACTGCGTCTTTACGATGAAAAATCCCCCGGGAAGATTGCATGGATACAGTGTGTCGGCTCGAGAGAAGTAGATTTCAACTATTGCTCCTCGGTCTGCTGTATGTATGCGACCAAGGAGGCGATTATTACCAAGGAGCACGCACCCGACCTCGATTGCACAATCTTTTTCATTGATATGCGCGCCTATGGCAAAGGATTTGACGCCTATTACGAGCGTGCAAAGGAGCTTGGCATTAAATATATTCGCTGTCGTCCCTCTTCCGTCAAAGAGGACCCCAAAACAAAGAACCTCAAAATCACATATCAGGCCGCTGACGGCGAAATAGAAACAGATGAGTTTGGCATGGTAGTTCTTTCCACAGGTTTAAGACCTCCCAATGAAGTCCGCAAACTGGCGGATCAATTCGGAATCGAACTCGATCAAAATGGTTTTGCCGCTACGCTGCCACTGTCGCCGGTTGAAACCTCAAAGCCCGGTGTTTATGTTTGCGGGCCTTTTGCTTCGCCGAAAGATATCCCGGAAACAGTCATGGAGGCATCCGCAGGCGCCGCCAAGGCAATGGCACTGCTTAAGGAGCAGCGCAATACCCTAATCACGCATAAAGAATATCCACCTGAAATGAATGTTGCCGGCAAGGAGCCGCGTATCGGTGTGTTCGTATGTCACTGCGGGAGGAACATAGGGGGAGTTGCCGACGTGCCGGACGTAGTCGAATATGCCAAAACTCTGCCGAATGTTGTCTTTGCAGCGCATAATCTATATACCTGCTCGACAGATACTCAGGATAATATGAAAGAAATGATTGCCGAGCACGACCTGAATCGCATAATAGTGGCCTCGTGCAGTCCGAGAACCCACGAACCGCTTTTCCGCAATACATGTCGAGAGGCCGGGCTTAATGAATACCTGTTTGAAATGGCCAATATTCGCGACCAGTGTAGCTGGGTACATATGCATCAGCCGGAAATGGCCACACAAAAATCAAAAGACCTTGTCAGGATAGCCGTTGCCAAGGCACGTATGCTCGAACAGTTGCAAAAGGGAACTCTCAAGGTCAACAACGATGCTCTTGTAATCGGCGGCGGCATCGCCGGGATGACGGCAGCAATAAACCTGGCGGATCAGGGATTTAAGGTGCATCTCGTTGAAAACCAGGAGCAATTGGGTGGCAACCTTAATCATATACACAGCCTGCTTAGCGGCGACGACCCACAGCAAAAGCTCAAAAGCACTATTGAGAAGGTCAACGCCCATCCTAATATAGATGTGCATCTGAAAAGTATTATATCTGCGGTTGAGGGCTCGGTTGGTAATTTCAAGTCAACAATCCAGCATAACGGAGATGGGAAACAGGTCTCTCACGGTGTCGTTATCGTCGCTACCGGAGCCGAGCAATATGAACCGACCGAGTATCTCTATGGCAAAAACCCCCGCGTTCTTACCCAGCGGACGTTTGAGCAGTGGCTGTCAGAGGACAAGGCCGAGCTTAAAGACGTAAAATCCGTTGTTATGATTCAGTGTGTCGGTTCACGGGACGAGAACCGTCCATATTGCAGCCGCGTCTGCTGCTCAGAGGCAATCAAGAACGCGATTGTTATTAAGAAAAAGCAGCCTGAGACCGATGTTTACATACTCTATCGTGACGTTAGAACATACGGCCTGCTTGAAGAATACTATACAGAGGCAAGAAGTATAGGCGTACGTTTCATCCGCTATGAAGAGGACAAGAAACCTGAAATCTCAGCCAATAATGGCAGCTTCTCAGTTTCCTGTTTTGACCCCGTCCTCAATTCACCGGTTACGATAGACTCTGATTTGGTTGTGCTCGCTGCAGCGATAGTGCCGGGCGAGACCCTTAGTGAAGTCGGTAAATTATACAAGCTGTCGCTCAATCAGGACAAGTTCTTCCTGGAGGCGCACATGAAGCTTAGACCGGTCGATTTTGCCAACGACGGTGTTTTCATGTGCGGCCTGGCGCACTGCCCCAAATCAATCGAAGAAAGCATTGCCCAGGCGGATGCAGCCGCAGGCCGTGCCGCAACTATCCTGTCCAAAGACGAAATCGAGCTGGACGCTAATATTTCAGAAATCGTTGACGATAACTGTGATGGCTGTGCATACTGCATCGATCCATGCCCGTATAACGCATTGGTGCTTATTGAATATATGCTCAAAGGTGATATTAAGAAAACCGTCGAAAGAGATGCGGCATTGTGCAAAGGCTGTGGTGTGTGTCAGGCTACGTGTCCGAAAAAAGGAGTATTTATTCGCAGTTTCAAGCTTGAACAATTAAGTGCAATGGTTGAAGCCGCGCTGGAAACAGGCTAATAGAGGAGTTTGTTAAATATGGCAGATGGAGAAACATTTGAGCCGGTAATTGTCGGTTTTTGTTGCAACTGGTGTTCGTATGCAGGGGCCGATCTTGCCGGAGTCTCCCGGCAGCAGTATCCTCCGAACCTCCGGATTATACGAGTTATGTGCTCCGGAATGGTTCACCCGAACCTGGTGATAGATGCTTTGACAAAAGGCGCAGATGGAGTTCTGATTTGCGGCTGTCATATCGGAGACTGTCACTACCTCGACGGTAATGTTGCAGCCGATAACCGAAGGGAAGCCATAGAGCTTATGTTGGAAGATTTCGGCATAGAACCTGAACGATTCAGGCTCGAATGGGTATCCGCATCTGAGGGCCCCAAGTTTGCCGAGGTGGTACGGGAAATGACCGAAGCTGTCCGTGCGCTGGGCCCCAGTATGTATAAGGTTTGAGAATATTTGTTTGGCTATAACAGTGTGAATTAGTGTGAGGAATATGTAGAGCTTTGAAAGTAATTTTTTGTAGGATTTTAAGATATGACAGAAAAAGTGCGTTTCTTCGATGGCAGGAAATTTATGTGGGACGGCGAGGAGTACGACAGCAAAGAAAAAGCCGGCTCCGTGGAGAAGGAATACGCCGAAAAGGGCTTCATGGTTCAAGCCTGCCGTGAGGACGGGAAGGTATATCTTTACACGCGGCGTCTTGTCACTGAGGTTGAGGCGGAATAAAACCGAGTATGGCGGCTGTACAGGCCGGCTTCTCAGAAAGAAACTACCGTAACAAAAGTCGTTGCGAAAGGAGAAAATATGAGTGCTCCAACCATATTGATTATCGATGACGACCCGGATTTCGTGATGGTCACTAAAGCGATCCTCGAGACAAGGCAATACAACGTTCGGTTCGCATACGACCCGGAAGAGGGATTTACCAAACTGGAGGAGGAAATACCGGATGCTCTCATCCTGGATGTCATGATGGGAAAAGGTGCTGAGGGATTTGTTTTCGCAAGGAAGATAAGGAAGGATTCCCGGTTTGATAAGATGCCTATATTAATGGTAACGTCTATGTCCGAGCAGACCGGATTTAATTTTCCCGGAGAAAGTAAAAATTCCAAGTTCCTTCCGGTTGATGAATATTTAGAGAAAGGCATTGAACCGCACCTTCTTCTGGAGAAGATTGAACAGCAGCTTGCCAAAAAAAGTGATAACTAATTGTAAACATAAGTTAATGAGAAATGAGATACTACATAATATTTTAAATCTCTTGAGAAAGGAGGTACTACCGTGCCTATAAAAGTAGTAGAAGAATGGCTGAACATCTGTGGCGGATGTGAGGTCACAATACTGGACATAGGCGAGCCGCTGCTTGATTTGCTGCCTGAGCTCAATTTTGTCCACATGCCTGTGTTGATGGACCATAAGTATTTTGGTCAGACAGGAGAAAAGGAAGAGATGGATATCCCCGAAGCGGACGTGGGGATAATCTCAGGAGGTGTACGGAACGAGAAGGAGAAGCACGTTGCCGAGGAAGTGAGGAAGAAGTGTAAAACCCTCATTGCCCTTGGCTCATGTGCATGCTATGGCGGAATTCCCGCCCTGGCGAATATGTATCCTCTTGAAGCCCTGTATGACGAGGTTTACAGAGAATCAAAGGCTACGGATGCCGGTGATACACCTAAAGAGAATCTTCCTCCTCTTCTGGACAAGGTGTATGCTTTAGATGAGGTTGTGCCTGTGGATGTATATATTCCAGGTTGTCCTACAAATCCTGATATTGTTGTCAAGGCCATCACCTCACTTTTGGAAGGCAAAGAGTTCAAGCTTGAAGAGAGAAGTGTCTGCGACGAGTGTCCGACGAAGCGTGAAAAGAAGGCATCGGGCGGCCAGATTAAAAGAACACTTGATTCTGTGGAATTCGATCAAAGCAAGCCCTGGGATCAGACCAGGTGCTTTATGGAGCAGGGCTATTTATGTCTGGGGCCAGTTACCCTGTCGGGCTGTGGGCATAAAGAAGGAAACGGAGACGGTGTAACCGTTCCGCGTTGCATCAAAGGTAATATGCCTTGCCGTGGATGCTTCGGTCCGATTCGTAAAGGCGCAAATCCTTTGGTTGATATGATGACCGCGATTTCATCTATAGGGCTGGATGCAAAGCAGGTTCCCGACAGACGTGCACTGCTAAACAGGTATATCGGTTCTCAAAACAGACTCAGGCCGTTGCCTGTGCGTCCAAAAAAGTAAGGAGGTAAATATTTATGAAAACAATAACAATTGCTCCGGTAACGAGATTAGAGGGGCATGCCAAGATTACTATAAACCTTGATGATAGCGGTAATGTGGCCGATACTTTTGTTAACGTGGTGGAGCTTCGCGGTTTTGAGAAGTTCTGTGTCGGAAGGCCTGTAGAGGAGCTTCCGCGTATCGTAACAAGTATTTGCGGCGTATGTCCATGGTCACACCATTTAGCTTCGGCCAAGACCAATGATGCGATATTTGGTGTAACGCCGCCGCCTACCGGCACGAAACTTCGTCAATTATGTAACGCAGTTGCTTATACGGAAGAACATATACTCCATTTCTTCTTCCTTGCCGGGCCGGACTTTGTTATGGGTCCCGATAGCGATTACTCTGTAAGGAATGTCATCGGCATAGCCCAGGCAAATCCCGAACTTGGCAGGAAGGTTATTCGCAATAGACACCTTGGCTCGCAAATGCTCAATATTATTTCTGGAAAAAGTATTCACCCTGTGACCGCGGTGCCTGGTGGATTCAGCAAGCCTCTGACTGAGGACGAACGACAAAAGCTTATTCCCATGGCTAATGAGGTCCTCGAATTTGCCAAGTTTGCGATAGCATTCTCAAAGGAGAACTTATTCTCGAAATATATGGATGCGATTAACACGGTGGGCATTATCGAAACGGGCTTCCTCGGTACGGTCACCGACGACGGAACGATGGATATGTACGATGGCAAGGCTCGATTGATGAAACCTGACGGTTCGTATGAAGAATTCGAGTATAGCGATTATACAGACCACATCGGCGAGCATATCGAACCCTGGACATACATGAAGTTCCCGTATGCGAAAAATTGGGGCGAATTTTCAATGGACCTTGATAGTCCATCGGCTATATACAGGACAAATTCGCTTGCCCGCATGAATGTTTCCGACAAGATCAGCACGCCCCTGGCCCAGAAAGAGCTTGAGGAATTCCGGGAGAAGTTCGGCAGGCCGGCCCAGCCTACGCTGCTGTATAACTGGGCAAGACTTATTGAGCTGCTCTATAGTGCAGAAAAAGCCGTCGAACTTATCAACGATCCCGATATTACCAGTACCGATATCAGAGTACCGGTCACTCCACGGGCGGCAAGAGGTGTTGGTTGTATTGAGGCGCCAAGGGGAACTTTGATCCACGATTATGAGACCGATGAGAACGGGCTGATTACCAACATCAATCTGATTGTTGGTACTACCCATAACAATGCCCCAATCAACATGTCCGTTAAGCAGACGGCGAAAGCGCTAATCAAAGACGGAAAATACGACCAGGGAATTCTCAATATGGTTGAAATGTCCATACGGGCTTACGATCCATGTCTGTCTTGCGCAACGCACAAACTGGATGGCAGTATTGCAGTGAAGGTTGAGATTCGGGATGCTCGTGGGAAAGTAATCGACACTATTGCAAACTGGTAAGTTGACAAGGCCTTAAAGCAGTCTGATATTGAGATTGCTTTGGCCTTCTAAAACGACTTGCCGGATGAATATAATGATGCTATAGTGGGGAGATGGTTGCAGTCTAAAAATTCTGAGATGGATTTTGGGGTATGTTTTGGTCTGTGCGTCTAATCTTTGGCGATGTAATCGGCTTCGCAGGATTTCTTTTATGGTTGGAGATTGTATGCAATCATCTGTTTGCGAGCGAAAGGCGCAGATGAATAACTGAGAAGATAGAGAATTAAGGACAAAGACTATTTCTAATGGCTTCAGATGAGAGTATTCAGCCGGCTGTATATGAGCTGCCGCTTCCGCAGGAGTTGCCCGTTGATGCTGAGGTCAAAGGCTCGGAAAGATCTCTGCCGGAATCTCTGCTAATGCGAAATGCATTGTGGTTCTGCCGGGTCAGATGGCTGGTGATTGTAACTCTGGTTTGCTATGGTGTGCTGGGTTTGTTTCGGCGTTCGATTGACTACTTCGAAATACGTTCTCCTGGAACGTGGCCCTTTGTAATGGCCGGGATTTTGACATTTTTCAATCTTGTTTTTCTGTTTTTTGCACGGGCCAGGACCTTTCCGTCTAAAATCATTTTTAACCTGTGGGGTCAGATTGTTGTGGATTTGGTTATCCTCACCGGAGTCGTTTACTTTATCGGCAGTCTTGAGACGAATATAGCGTTTACGTATCTTTTTCATATCGTTTTATCTTGTGTATTCTTTTCGCGCAGGCAGAGTTTGATTGTGACTATCATGGCCATCGTCATGTTTGCCGCGTGTATTGCCGCAGAATATGTATTGAGGATACTGCCTTCGATGAGTATTTTCAACGAGTCGTTCCATGAGCAGAATCATTCGCCGGTATTGGCAACATTGGCAGTAAACTTCTTTTTCGCTATCGTAATATGGCTGGTCGTATGGTATCTTGCATCCCACTTATCTTTGATGTTACGCCGGAGAGATTTCGAACTTACCGGGACCAACATCCGCCTGGTTGCTGCCCAGGAGGAACGGGCCCGGCATATGCTTGCGACAACCCACCAGCTAAAAGCTCCTTTCGCAGCTATCTATTCCAATGCGCAACTCCTGCTTCAGGGATATTGCGGTGATATTCCGGACGAAGCGTTGCAGGTGATACAGCGGATAACGTCGAGGTCCCGGCGACTGACTACGGAAATCCAGGAGATGCTCCAGTTGGCAAATCTAAGCTCAACCAGCCAACACCCTCTTCCCCAGACCAGGATGGTTTCATCGGAATTACTATTATGGTGTAAATCTCAGGTGGACTCGAGAGCTCGTGAACGCGGCATTACTTTCAAAGTAAATATTCGGCCGGTAGCCATGGTGGGTACTGAAGATCATTTTAAAATGTTGTTTGTCAATCTCCTGTCCAATGCGGTAATATATTCCCATAGAAACGGACTGGTACGTATCTGCTGTTATAAAGGTCCGGATTCGGAGCCTGTTGTTACTATTGCCGACAATGGAATAGGCATACAACGCGAAAAACTTCCTCATATTTTTGAGGAGCATTACCGAACCAATGAGGCCGTGCAGCATAACAAAGAGTCTTCCGGACTGGGTTTGGCTATTGTTAAGAACGTAGCCGAATTTTACGGCATCCGTATCAAGGTGGAAAGCCGTTTCGGTTCAGGAACAAAGTTTGAGCTTAAATTCCCGGTCTCGAACGGAAGCCCGGGCGATAATATAAAAGGAGAAACGAAATGCCCTATCTATTGATTGTTGATGATGACGAAGATTTTGCCAGCACTATAGCAACGGTCCTGCGCCAGGAAGGATACGATGTGCAGATTGAGCTGAACATTAAAAGTGCGGTGAAAAGTATGGAAAGCAAACTTCCGGATTTGGCGATTTTGGATGTTATGTTTCCCGAAGATGCTTCTGCCGGATTTGAACTGGCACGCTCTATTCGCCATGAAAGCGGAAAGCTCAAGGATATTCCGATTCTTATGCTGACTGCTATAAACACCAAATTCCCGCTCGGCTTTGGCCCTAAGGATATCGATGAGCGCTGGATGCCGGCAACCGATTTTCTGGAGAAGCCAGTTGATTTTGATGTTTTACGGGAAAAAGTGGCTAAGCTTTTAAGTGCGAATAAAGCGAATGGCTGATAAAGGAGGTATATGGGACCTGAGTGGTACGATAAATCTATTCTTATACTGGGATGCGGTAATGTATTGCTTGAGGATGACGGATTTGGGCCGGCTGTTGCTCAACAACTCCAGCGAGATTTCACAATTCCCTCTGATATCTGTGTCCTGGATACAGGAACATCAGTTCGAGAGATACTCTTTGACACCATCCTTGCCGACAAGAAGCCTTCAAAAATCGTCATTGTAGATGCGATGGATTGTGGTCTCGAACCGGGAGAACTCTTCAGCCTAAACATCGATTCTTACCCAAAGGTCAAGCTCGACGATTTTTCACTGCACCAGGTACCGACATCGAATTTGCTTCGTGAGCTTCGTGACCTTTGCGGCATAGAAATCGTCGTAGTCGCCTGCCAGGTGGCCGGAGCATGTGACATGGTCAATCCGGGGCTTTCGGAACCTGTCAGCAAAGCTGTCGAACAGGCTGTCGAGATGATCGCCAAAGACTATTTCAAATAGCTGTTCAAATATTGCTTGCTGCATATTGAACTACTCCGGCATCAAAAGTACGAGATAGGAGTAATACCGACAATGCGGAATTTTATTTATTGAAATTAATATCTTTTTAAGGTTGCTGTTGTTCTTATTTTATAGCTTTGGGGATGTTATAGATATTCAATCCTGCTCGATATTCTATCCTTGTCGGCATTACAATACTGGCAAGAAATGCAACACCGAAACAAGTTGTCACACCGATAGCACCGTATAACAGGCTGTTAAGCTCCGTGGCCAATTTGACGAATAGCAGGGTACCTATACTTGCTGCTGCCCCAATCCAGGCATGAGCGGTACCAACCCTTCGCGTGAAGATGCCGAGCATAAACAGGCCGGCGAGGGTGCCTCCGAGCAGTCCCATTATTCCCAGGAAAAAGTCCCAGAGATATTGGATTTCAATACGAGCCAGAAGCATGGCAGTTACTGTACCGGATATACCGAGTGCTATAGTCAAGCATCTTGCAAAAAGAAGATATTTACTTTCAGTTAGTCTTGGCATAAATCGTCGAACGAAGTCTGTTGTTACCACGGTTGAAATCGAGTGCATGCTGCTGTCGATTGTTGACATTGCGGCTGCGAATACTCCGGCAATTACGAGCCCGGCTAAACCGTCCGGCATCTGCCTGGCGATGAACAGGGCGAATATCTGGTCGGTCTTTTCGAGAGAAACCAAACGCTGCGGATTGGCTTCGTAGAATACAAATAATCCCGTACCGACTAACAAGAACAGTGCGCCAGCGAAGATGGCCAGAAAGGCGTTAAGCCAGATGGCTTTGGCTGCTTGTTTCTCATCCGGCGTGGTCAGGTAACGCTGGATGACCGCCTGATCGGTTGTGTACGGCACCAGAGAATTAGTGAAGACGGCGCCGATGATAACTACGATTAGGGCATCCGAAGTCCAGTCCCAGTTTAGATGTGCGAGATTGAATTTTCCGTTCTCGGCTGCGACAGAGACAAATTGATCAAAACCTCCGTCCAGATCGCCGATGATAATTCCCAGTGCGACAAAAGCTCCGCCTATCAGGACAAATGCCTGTATGACGTCCGTCCAGATTACGGCTTCAATACCACCGAGGACGGTATAGGCTGTGCTCAAAATACCCATCAGAGCAATACACACAAAGACATTCAAACCTGTTACGGCAGAGAGGGCCAGGGCCGGCAGCAGGACGACAATTCCCATTCTTCCCAATTGAAAAGCCACAAACGACAGGCTGCCGAACACTCGGATGCTTACGTGAAAACGCTTTTCGAGATACTCGTACGCGGTCGTGATATTGAGCCGCCGGAAGAAAGGCAAATATAAGTAAATAACAAAAGGAGCTATCGCAAAAATTCCGATATTCAAAATCAACAGCGCCCAGTCGGTGGCATAGGCTCTTGCGGGCATAGCTAAGTAAGTGATTGCGCTTAATTGGGTGCCGAAAATACTCAGGCCCGCCGCCCACCAGGGAATTCTCCTGCCGGCTAAGAAGAAATCATCAGTCGTTTTTTCCCGCCGGGCGAAGTAGATACCCATGGCAACTAATACAGCCAGATAGATTCCTACAACTGTGTAATTCACTTTTCCGAAACTCACGGC
>CBDURK010000032.1:0-14057 GCA_965369645.1 uncultured bacterium
GATGGACTCGGGGCACCGGCCCTGACCGGCGGCGAGAACGCTGCTGATGGGATTATCGCCTTGGGTTCACTGGCGCTTTCCCAGAGAAGGTGTGCCTCAGCGTCTCCATCCTCGTTGAACCACTCCATCCGAATGCTGTATCGCTCTCCGGCAACAAGTTCGATAGGCTCGCCGCGGGTATCAACTACCCTGTTTACCCACGCCCACTTATCGACAATTAACTTCTCGTCAATCCACAGCCGCGATCCATCGTTCGTGCGCGTATAGAATGTATAAACTTCTGAGAAAGCAACCTGAACTTCGCCCCGCCAGCGCACCGAGAAGAAGTCTTCATCGACTACGTTTGGCTCCGGCGAATTGGTACCGTAATCAACATCAATCGAGGAATCAGTCCGCTTCAGAACGGGCTGACCGCCTGGATTCATGGTGTTAAAGTACTCGCCTATAAGCCCGCCACCCGGGGCGGTCGTGGTGAAACTCCAGACCTTACCCCTATGGACGGTCAGACCGTCAGAGCTGTCAACACGCCAGTAATAAGTCTTGCCCTGTTCGAGCTGGCCAGGCTCATAAGTAGTCGCGGTTATAGTAGCAGCGCCTGTAGCGCTGTTGACATCCTGGAAGTTGTCACCGAAATACACATCGTATAGGGCCGCTCCCACTCCCGGATCCCAAGTCAGGCTCGTATCAGGTTCCACAAACCGTGCTCCATCGGCGGGCGCTGGATGCCAAGCGGTTTTGGGTCGAACGCTGAAGCTCCAAATGCTGCCTTTCCAGGGGCTTTCAGGCTCGGTATCATTAACCTCATCGATTCGCCAATAGTAAGTCGTACCAGGAGCAAGACCATCCGGAATTGCAAATCCCGGAAAACCCAGTGTAACAATAGTTGTGGCCTGGCTGCCCTGGAATGCGCCTTCAGTTCCGTTATCCACATCATCAAAATTATCCGCGATATAAACCTGATGCGAAGTCGCGAGGTCACCCGGTGTCCAAGTCAAATTGACCCATGTAGAATCAATAATGGCGCCGTCTGCAGGATTGGGCGCCAACGCCTGGGTTACCGTGCCCCCCGGGTTGTCCATTAAGGCCTGAACGTCATCGGCGCTCAGCGCGCGGTCGTAGATGCGCACATCGTCTATCATCCCATCGAATGTTCTGCCCGTGTTGTTCAGATCATACCCAATCCGAAACTCTCCTCCGCTGGATGTGTTCATCGCTCTGGGGGTTCCTGTGGGATCGATTGGATCCAGCTTACCGTCCACGTAGAGTTTGATTTCACTTACATCCGGCGAACCGTCATCTACAAGCACCGCTGCAACGTGATGCCATTCGCCGTCCACCAGGTCAGTAGTGCCATACGTATTGCCCCGTCCACATTCAAGGCGAATGGAAGCAGGGCCGTTGTGAGTGCGCATGACCCACTTCGTGCCGGACCCGCTTGGGCCCCAGGTAATGATGCTCGCCGAAGTCGTGGTAACATTGATCCACGCAGCGCTGGTTCGTGCATGTGTTCCCAGTATGCCTTCATAACCGGGTACCGCAACGTGATTGCCTCCGATAAACTGCAGAGCTGTCCCTTGAACTCCGGCGACCCAAATCGGATCGTTCACCAGTTCACCGTGGAGATTGTTGCCAGATGAGTCGATTGCCGCGGCGCCAGATCCCTCGTTAAGTCTCCACCAGCCGACAAGATTAGAGTCGGCAGCGCTGGTCGTGCTCGTCAGAACTAAACCTAACACAAATACAAAACAAACCAATTTCCTGGACATAACCATGGCCTCCTTAAATATACAGGTTATCAATTGAAATGTAGAAATCTTTTCACGTGCAAAGAACTGAGTCCCCCTTCCAACTCCGTGCCTCGCACAATACACAATAATTCCTCCTCTATTCGGAAAACAACAGGAATTGCGCCCGCAAGAAGACCAAAAACCACAGATGAGCGGCAGCGCAGGAACACTTCACCATCTATATTTCTACCAAATTAGCCACCGTCTCGTCAAGAATAATCTCTGCGATTATACATCACAACGCACCTTTTCCATCAATTCGCTCACGGCCAACTCGATATTCCCACTCGCCATCTATGAAGGTACGTATATTCAAAACCGCCATCCTTTACAGTTACACTCAGTCAGAGTAAACAATTCTTTTTATTTTGAGCCAAAAAAAATGAAAAAAATTTGGCCCAATCATAAGCATATACCTTGCCTTCCGGCATATCAACTTCACCCAAATCATATCCGTTTTCTTATGGCCAGTGATTGTTTGTCTATCACTATATATGGTATATTGCCTAATTTCTCTGCATGGTCCCATATTGACGGGGCTACCGTTAAAATGGGCCTTCTAAAAAAGTCCGTTTTTAATACTGTTATGGTTTACTTTGCTCTGTATTAAGGTAAATTTTGCTCTTTGCAAAAGTTAGCCGGACGCCAAACTTTTCTAAAGTTTTCAGGCCGTTGTTGTCGATATCAGTGTTAATAGGTTATTTGGGCCTCCTAAGGGATTAAGGGGATACACAATATATAGTGGTTATTAGCTTTGAGGGGGAAAAAGGATTTTTTTTCCTCGAAGCTTATCATGCAAGGTAATCTGAATGTCCGATTTCGATTCTAACAGCCGTTATAAGGGCCAAAATCGTCAAGTGGATACTGTTGACGATAACCTTGCTCCGGATAAGGATTTTATTATGGAGCAGATTCTTGAAAATCTAAACACTACTCCTATTGGCAAAGTGTTGAAAAAGATAGCTTTGCTGCCGGATGGACGAAAAGATAAAGTTCTTAATGTCCGACAGCAGCTTACAGAAGGCAAATACGAATTCAATGAATATCTGGATGTCGCTCTCGATAAGGTTCTCGAAGACCTTACCGCATAAAGAGGGGGGGGGTACTTTGCACCAGGCCTGATAAGGCAATCGGGGAGTAATTGAATCTCAAGAGGTGACTTCTTGATAGTGTGCCTGTATTTGGTGTTACTGTCTTAGTGTGACCGATTTCGCGATTTACTGCAAAATGGATTTCCTTTTTACTACGAGACTATTTCAGGAACCTCATCGTCCGGCTCATCCAGTTCAACAGGTCTATAGCCGGGTTGCTTTGATTTTTCCATCTCTTCTTTGAAAGCGGAAGAAACTCTTTCCTGAATCCTTTTTCTGCATTCGGCATTTATCGGATGTGCGATGTCGGCGTGCAACTTCATTCTACCTTTGAAATCCTTTTTGGCCCTGTTATCCTGGAGTGCACCTCCGCAATTATTACAGTACCTGGCTCTAAGATGGTTTTTGCCTCCGCACTTTTCACAATGGTCGCTCATTTTTCTGGATGGCATAGCGACAAAGTAGCCATTCGTACCTTCGATGATCTTTATATCGCGAACCACAAACTCATTATCCATCGTTATTGAGCAAAAAGCTTTCAGCCTGTCATCTTTGTTGTTCACCAACTTGACTCTGACCTCAGTGATTTTCATTTTCTGTGCCTCACTAAAAAAGTTTACCATCTATTGTTACTGGCGATAATGCTTTTGCAGCCAATCTTTTCTTCAAGTTTGTGTTTGTATTGCCCGGCTATCTCTTCATCCCCGCTCTCAATGAGACAAAATATTGTTGAACCACTACCGCTTAGACAACATGGCCCAATACCTAACAATTCGACTTTCGACTTAAGTTCGGCGAGGCTTTTCACCAAACCAAAACAGCTTTTCTCAAGCATATTTGCGCACATGTTCGCAACTAAATCAATCCTGTTTTTCTTCATATAGCCGTTTATTTGAGTACTCAGCTTTTCATAAAGGGGGCGACTGTGCTCATAATTAACATAAACCTTTTCAGTAGAGACACTTACGCCCGGAAGCACCAGGAAAACCAGGAATTTAAAATTTTCTTCTAATTTTTTAATTTTTTCGCCTTTTCCTGTACAAAATGCCAGCGGCCCATTCAAAAAGAAAACTACGTCACTGCCGAGTTTTGATGCCGGTTTGGCAAGCTGTTTGTTTGGAAGTTGTATATCAAGGTATTTATTCAGTCCCATAAGTGTTGCCGCCGCGTCGCTGCTGGCCGAGCCGAGCCCTGAGCCGGCGGGAATATTTTTTATCAGTGTGATTTTGACATCAGTTTTGAGACCGCAATTGTGAAGCAATAATTCAGCCGCCCGATAGACAAGATTTTCTTTTCCCGTCGGCGCCCAGTGCGGCCCTTTGCAGACAAGCTCGATACCGGCCTTTTGTCCCGGCTCAATGAGGATTTCATCGTACCAGTTGATCTTGGCCATTATCGTTTCTAATTCGTGGAATCCATCGGAACGCTGCCTCACTACAAGCAGACTTAAGTTGATTTTGGCAGGCGCTCTTACCAATAATCCCCCGCCGACGCTTTCAAATTGTTCTTTGTCATTCATAGCTGCTCATCGGGATTATAGCAGTGTCCGGCGCATTTTTCAATAGTGTCAAACAGTAAAAGCACAAATGAGCATACAGGTACGGCTATGTATGAGAATGAGGATAAAAATAATTGCAGTTCTAAAATTTCCAGAGAAGCCGCATCGCAATCGCATCAGCCGAGTTGGTATGCTGATATTCGATACTATAGGAAATATCGTTTGCGGTTTTAATCCGGGCGCCGATATACACACCAAGCTCTGAAACCTGGTCTATATCATACGAGCTGTCCATATCATATCTAAACTGTGGAATACCCATCGTAGTTGCACTGCCTTTGAGATCGAGCGTACCGTCCATCAAATGGTAAAATCCGCCGCCGTAAAGCGAAACACTATCAGTCAGATCGTATGTCGGGCCCATTGCAATTTGTATCTCATGCAAACTCAGCTTTCCCGACATTAAAAGTGGATACGACGTGCCGCCGACCACAGTCGTCAGAGGCAGCGAATCAAACTCGGACTTCGCCCAACTGTATTGAGCCAGCGCACTTAATTGAAGAGCATCTTTTTTGTAGAAGGTTACGCCTGTACGCAAACCAAAGCTAAAATGTGTGTCTCCGTCATCTCTCCAATCGGCGTCCGCCGCACCCAGACGCAGGAACGCCTCAAGGTTGTCGGTAATACCATATCCGAGATTGGCATAAGCCTTCCGCACTTCGACGCCGTCAAGATCAAGACGCTGTTTTTCTGACAGGGTGCCAACAAGACCTCCAAAGGTTAAGTTATAAATTGCTAAATTGCTTCTGCCTTTTGCCCTGACATCTATATCGCTGTCGGAATAATCCACCCCTATACCGAACTGCCCCTTTTGCAGCTTATCTGACGCAGAGCCCAGTGGGTCCAAAGCAAAGCTGACTGAACAGCAAATGCACAGCACTATAATCGCACCGGCTAATTGTGATTTTCTCGCCTGAATAAACACCCCCTCTGAAAATATGCAGATATAAACCCCCCGATTAATTAAAATCTATTATACAATATTAATCACGCTTTGTCAAGAGACATTTCATCATCTAACAATAAATGCTTTACCATAAGACTTGTATTCATAGACACTTACAAGCATTCGCCGTCTGCGGGACGACAATAAAACAGTTCGCTCCCTTTTGCATGCAAAAATGACTTTTTCATTGAGAATATATGCTCTTGAGTGTAGCATTTGACATTAATTGGCGAAGCTTATTCTTGAGCGCTGCGAAAGGCTCAGAATTACTTTTGGAAATATTGAATATCGAAAAAGGAATGTCGAGGTAAGAAACTGAGAGTGCAATACCGCACCAATTAAGATGAAACAAACGCCTGATTAATGCGGGGACATCGCATACCCTGTGATAAGGATGACCTATTTTTATCTATGGATGGAAAGGAAATTGAGATGAGAAAGACTAAAAGCAAAGCCGCACAGATGCATGTTCCAAAAAGAAATCGGCAGCTATTTGAGCAAATTGTGGAGTTGATAGACGCGTTCTGCGACGCTCACCTCAATGACAGCTATAAGGAGCTTTGTGAGCATATGGCAGGTGCAATTTGCCGAACACATTTACCACTGAGCCGCAGTAGTTCGGCCGTATGGGCAGGCGGAATAGTTCACGCCGTCGGCTGGGTCAATTTTTTGCATGACCCTAAACAAAACCCTCACATGACATCGGCACAACTGGCAGAGGGATTCGGCGTTTCTAAAGGGACAATGGTGGCGAAATCGAAAATCATTCGTGACAAACTTGACCTGATGTATTTAGATCCGGACTGGTGCCTGCCGGAACTGCTTATAGATAATCCACTGGTCTGGATGTTTGATGTCGATGGATTAATAATGGATATCCGAACGACCCCACGAGATGTACAGCAAGAGGCGTATGAAATGGGACTGATACCTTTCATTCCCGCTGATAAGCTGGAACCGGAATCCGGTCCGGAGATAAACATCATAGAATTTCCTTCCAGTAAGAGCAAGGCTTCCGAGCCAAAATCACCCCAGAAGCCAAAAGACAATGTACCCAATCTGTTCGATGGATTAGAGGAATAAGAAATATAGACTAAGGAATATTGAATGGCGAATGATGAAGCAATAATTGATAAAACGAGTGACGAGCAACATGTAACAAACAACGAAACCGTCACCTGGTGGCACTGCCACAGGCGCCTGTACGACTGGGTCATTCACTTTGCCGATACAAAGCACGGCCCGACGGTACTATTTTGCCTGAGCTTTGCCGAGTCCAGTTTCTTCCCAGTTCCGCCAGATGTTCTGCTCGCCCCACTGACGCTCGGAGCGCCGAAGAAATGGCTGCGTTTCGCACTCGCCTGCTCGATTGCATCTGTCCTCGGCGGCATTATGGGCTATTGCATCGGAATGTTCCTCTGGTCCATGATAAGCCAGTGGGTCTATGTCCACCTCGGTTCGATTGGCCTGACCGAAGCCAACTTCACCAAATTCCAGGGCTGGTATGATAAATACGACTTCTGGATAGTCTTCACCTGCGGTTTTACCCCACTGCCGTACAAGGTCTGTACGATATCCGCCGGTGTTGCCAGGATCAGTTTTACCGGCTTCCTGATCGCTTCGACCGTGAGCCGCTCCGCAAGATTTTTTATCGTCGCAGGCCTGATGGGCTGGAAGGGTGAAAAAATTCGTCCCTTAGTCGAAAAGTATTTCAATTTGCTTTCACTCGCTTTCGCAGTACTATTAATCGGTGGTTTTCTTGTGATGAAATGGCTGCATTAAAAGAACCAGGGGCTAAATATAGAGTTTTAATATGAACGATAAGCAAAAACAAACACTTCTGAAAGTCGCACGCGATACCGTTGAGGCTGTAATCAAAGGAAAGCCGACCAAAGCGCCCCAATCGGATGATCCTGAATTGAACGCCCACTGCGGTTGCTTTGTAACGCTGAAAAACCATGACCGGCTGCGGGGCTGTATAGGAAACTTCATCTCGGACAGCCCCCTGATTGAATTAGTGGCAGAAATGGCAAAGGCCTCAGCCACCAGTGACCCGCGTTTTTTCGCCGACCAGATAAGCGCCAGGGAATTAGGCCAACTGGATGTCGAGATATCGGTTCTCTCGCCATTGCAGAAGACAAGTGAACCATTAAATATGCAGCTTGGTGTTGACGGCATATATATCAAAAAAGGAAGTGCTTCAGGCTGCTTCCTTCCTCAGGTTGCCACTGAGACCGGCTGGAGCAAAGAGGAATTTCTTTCGTATTGCTGCTCTCACAAAGCAGGCCTTGCACCCGACGCCTGGAAGGATCCGGAGACAGAAGTCTATCTGTTCAGCGCTGATGTATTCGGAGCGGATTTCAAAGATATATAGCCAGCCGCTTTCGTTACTTGTCCATTTCGTTGCCCACGACATAGCCGCCGCCGGCCCCAATGAGTCCTCCAACTACGAATCCTCCTCCACCACCTGTTACGGCCCCTATCACTGCACCGCCAATCCCCCCAATCGCAGCACCCGTCTGGGCACTGGTTGCGCAGCCGTTCATAAACGGCAAACAGACGCATAGAATTATTAACACAAGGATTACTACTAACTTGCCTTTCATCTTAGGCCTCCATATTGAACAATAAGTCGGATTTCCCCTAAACACCGGGAATAAACAAAACTAAGCCTCCAAGCAAGATTAGCTTACCAAATCCATCGCGAAATAGCAATTGCTTTTGACTTTTTCAGTAACTCTTGTCACCAATAAACGACTGGGGATTGCGCATTTGTTTTATCGGGCCGGCCATAAGTTTAGACGAAAAATGCCGAATGTGTGGACAAATTATAATGGATTCCTTATCATTTGCAGCCGATGTTAACAATAATATGGAGTTCAGGGTTTTGTAACTATGTTTCCTGGATTTGGATTTATCCCGGTAATGCAATCAATTGCCGGCCTAAATACAGTTTCTGGTCTTCGGAGAAAGGGTTGGAGTGAGGCAGTTCTCGCTAATTTTCATAGTTATTATCAGTCTGGCCGGATGTTCCGGAACCGATAAAATCGAGATTACGGGCATTAATAATACTCAGCGGCTCGATACCGGTGCGGGGATGGCAGCGTATTTGCAGTCTCAGGCTCTGCCCGACCTGAAATCCATAGAGGTCTGGAATAATCGGTATGCACCCGGGCTGAAATTGACTACCACCCACTACGAGATTTTCACAACACTTCTGGAGCCTTTCGTGCTTCGAGGTATCAGCGGATTTATTGAGTCGGCCTATCGGGCCTATAATAGTCAGTTGCCCGAATCCATCGAAACAAAATCCAAATTTACCATTTATCTTTTTGCCAAGCGAAGCCAGTGGGAGAATTTCACGAGGAGTTTCGCGGGTGAGCAGGCGGAAATTTTTTGCAAAATAAAGGCAGGTGCGTATTATCATAAAGGTGCCTGTGTGGTATATGATATCGGCATAGAACGGACTTTCTCAGCCCTGGGGCACGAAGGATGGCACCAGTTCAACGGCAGATGCTTTAAGTTTCGCCTGCCGAGCTGGCTCGATGAAGGCGTGGCAATGCTGTTCGAAACCCACGGAAGTGATGGTGGACAGTTTTACTTCGAGCAGTCCGAGAACACGTATCGACTGGATGGGCTTAGAAGAACGCTTGCTAAAAACAAAATGATACCGCTCAAAGAATTAATTTCAATGAATCCCGGTGATGTGCTTGCCACAGACCAGACCAAAGCCGTGATGGCCTTTTACAGCCAGTCATACGCATTAGTGCGATTCTTACAGGAAGCAGGCTACGGAAGATGGCGGGGTGTCTATCGCCGGTTGCTCCTGGACGGCCTAACAGGAGATTGGGAACTCGACGAGGTTAATAAAAAGATAGCAGCAGACAGAAATGTCCCGAAAACCGTCCTTTGGAATCGAATCGTCGGCCGGGGATTATTTGAAGATTATGTCAGTGATAATTTTGAGCAAATCGAGAAAGAGTACCTTGCCTTCTGCAGGCAAATAATCAATACCCATTACTGAAGCAGCAAATTATTTATGTCCGAAAAATCCCAATACTCTTTTATTCTCGCATCGGCTTCACCCCGGCGAAAACAGTTATTAACCGAGGCCGGCTATAAATTTATGGTTGTCCGGCCGGATATCGACGAATCGACCTTTACCACTAAGGACGTTGAGCCATGTGAATATGCCGAACGATTGGCTTTGGCCAAGGCGAAAAATATCGCCGAATATCATCCCGACTGCCTGGTCATCGCAGCAGATACCATCGCGTATTTCGAGGGGGAAATCATAGGTAAACCCGCTGATAAGATCGACGCTGAGCAGATTACCAAAAAGCTCTTCAGCAGACCTCATAAGGTGATTACCGGTATTGCAATTGTCAGATTACGGGATGCTATCGAAATAAACCAAAATGATACAACGACCATTTATCCAAAAAAATTGACCTCTGAGCAGATTGCCGAACACATCAAAAGCGGCACCTGGCGCGACAAGGCGGGCGCTTATGCGATACAGGAAAACGGCGACGAATTTATCGAAAGAATCGAAGGCAGCCTGACAAATGTGATGGGCCTGCCCATGGAGCTTCTCGAACGGCTGCTTGCAAGACTCACCGAACAGGAAACATCTTCCAAATAAGGTGAGAAAGAAAAAGGAATTTGAAGAATTTTGATTTGAGATTGCTGCGTCCGCATTTCACATACTTGTCATGACCAGGCTGATGGGCATTACCAGGCGAAATGACAGTTATAATGCCGGTGGAACAGGCCTATCGAGCGCATAGCCAATATCGCAATGACCTGAACAGCAAAATTCATCACCAGATGGCCTGCTGTTATTAGCAAGTCGGCACTGGTAAATTGAGTTGTCTTCATTTCAAGAAGTGCAGCGGCAATAAGCAAAAGCACCGTTACAGAATAAGGAACAAAAGCCTTCAATATCGGGCCAAGAAAATAATCGGGCCTGAAGAAAGTAAAAGTCTGACCGATGGACGTTGTTAATATTGCTATCGGGAACAGGAACAAACCGAAGATAAAAAGAACATGCAGCAAACCAAATTCTAACTCCGGGATATCATTAAAAGATAATCCCTTTTCTTTCAGCATAAAGAACCTGATAATGCACGGCAACTGGACCACCGCCAGAGTAATCGAAAAAAGAAAGAGCGGCTTAACGATGTACCATAAAAAGGTAATGCTCGTTCCGAGGTTAATTTCCGGCAGCTTATCTATCTCGAAAGCCGTCTCGTAAATAATGTTAAGATAAAAACCAAACAGCCAGCCCCATACAGCAAAGTATGTTACGTAGGCGCAACAGGGCGAACCGTACGTAAAGAATTTGAAGCATACCACGGCAATCACAAAGGCCAGCGAAGTAACATTTTCAGACTCGAAAAACAGCTTCCAGTTATCAACGAACACAGCACGGTAAAAACCGCCCAGCGGCTCGCCCTTTTCTTCCGTAAGTTTAACTTTCTTCGGCTTTTTGTAATTTTCGGAAGGAATTATAAAGAACTGCCCGCAGTTGGTACATCTTGCGCGTCTTCCGGCGTGCTTATCTGGAAAACCGATTATATCATTGCAACTGGGACAAAAAAACTGGATTGTCATCTGAATCTTACTGCATTTTATTTCTCATCCGATGCGCATCATAAAAAATTGCACGTTAAACTGAAACACGCTGCATGGCATCAGTAAAGCATTTGAGGTCATTGGCCCATTTTTTGGCCTCAAGCAGGTCAATCTTGTCCGCTTTTACGAGCGTCGCCAAATGCCTTTCCAACGTCAACATTTTTTCATCGGGCCTGTTCCGGGTCTTTGTCTGCAGTTGTGAATAAATCTGCTCGACTTTGCCCGTTCGTATAAGATTGGCACAGGCGTAGTTGTTGTTGAGAATTTCCATCGCTACGATTCTGCCGGTTCCATCCTTTTTGGGCACAAGCTTCTGACATACGATATAAGCAAGCCCAAGTGACATCTGGTTGCGCACCTCGGACTGTCTGCCGGAGGGGAAGTAGTCCAATATTCTTGTTATAGTGCCGGTCGCATCTCTCGTATGCAGTGTGGAAAAAACAAGGTGCCCCGTCTCAGCGGCCATAAGGGTCATGGATATCGTCTCGGCGTCGCGCATCTCACCGACGAATATTATATCGGGGTCCTGACGCAGCATTTCTTTCAGACCCTCGCCAAACGATTCGACGTCCCTTCCGAGCTCACGCTGGGAGATGATTGAGTATCTCTGAGGGAATATATATTCGATTGGGTCCTCGACGGACATAATCCGGCAGGCACTTTTTTCGCTGATTCGGTGTATTATCGAAGCGATTGTTGTGGATTTTCCTGCGCCTGTGATACCGGTCATAAGAACAAGGCCGTGACGCCGATTGATGATGTCTTTCCAGACGTCATTTGGAAAGCCGATGTCCTCGACCGGCGGTATGTCCAGCGACAAGGCCCGGATTGCCCCGGCCAGGCCGTCGTTCTCCCTGAAGATGTTGATTCGAAACTGAAGTTGGCCAAGTCGATAAGAGCAGTCAATACTATACTGTTGGCGGAGTTTGCGCAATTTTTCGTTGCTTAAAAGCGGATACAGAAGCTGCTTGGCCATCTTGGGTGTCACGTTTGGGCCTTTGAGTTTTACCAGGTCACCGTCTATGCGATATGCAGGAGGAGCATCGACCTTGATATGCAAATCCGAGACACGCATCGCGCCGCGCTTTTCAAAGTATTTCAGCATATCGAGGATGCTCAGCTTGCCAAGCTCGGCAGTCTCGTACACCTTTGTTGAAACAGAATATTCGTCGGCCATTTTTTAACTCCAATGGTATTAGTCGTTTGCCGGTAGTATTTTGTTAATACCAAAAATAGAAAAATTCCTCTTTGTACGAATCTGCGAAAGCCTGATAATAGTATATCACCGCAACAGCCTTAAAGCAAAAACCAAATTTTTAGTGCGAGATACACCCTTTATCCGTTTTTGTGCAAGCTGTTTTAACTCGTTAAACGAAGCAGGCGGAAAGGTGGGCCTTGAGGGACTTTTTTGCACGGTGGAATCGAACACGGGCCATCTGAGGCGTTGTGCGTGTCATTGAAGCTATCCGCTCGTATGGCAACTGCTCGTAGTAACGAAGGCGAAGAACATCTTTGTGCTTATAACTAAGCTTATCGAGAACCTCCGAGACCTGACGGAGGCTCTCGGCGTGAATCTGGGCATCCAGGATGCTGTCGCTGCCCGCTCGCGCATCGTTCGCACGATACCGAAGAAGTGATACCTTACTGTTGCTGCGAAGCCGGCTCCGCCTGTGGTTATCCTGAATTTTGTTCCAGGCGATACGATACACCCACGGCCAGAACCTCTGAGACTCTCTCAGCGAAGCAACCTGCCGCACTACCGTAAGCAGCGTTTCCTGCAGCACATCCTCGGTAAGGTCATGTTTCAAAGTAGTGCGAAAAACGAATGGATACAGCCGCTCCCGGACTGCAACAGCCAATTTCCCCATGCTTTTGCGGCTGCCCGAGCGAGCACTGGAGATTAATCGCTGGATGTTTTTATCATCATCATTCATTATTACGGCCCTCATTTATTAAAAGGCCAGTAGCGTGCCGGAAGTAACAGAAAATTTCCTCGAAACAGGTTTTTTATTCCTTCGCAGTTTCCTCCGCACCCTCCGCATCCGCTATTGAGCCCTCATCAGCTCTTTCTGTTTGTTCCGCCTTCTGTTCTGTCCCGTCGAGGACCCGCCAGGCCGGCGGCGTAAGCTCCGGAACGAGCCATTCGCTTTTGCAGCGATGGCACCTGTCCATGTCCGGCCTCCTCATCTTGCCGCAGTTTTGACAGGTCACTAAAGTTATCCCCGGCCTCGTCAGTCTGTACGTAATATAGGCCGCCAAACCAAACCCAAGCGTTCCAAGTATCCAGTAAAATCTCGCATTTTCCGAAAGCCCGACAACAACCGCATTTTTACTTACACGCGTCGCGAGCCATATCGAAAATATTATCGATGGAAATATCCAGACTAAGGCACTAAAAAATCTTTCAACAAAATTTCCACGAGGATTCCTGCCCTGCATCGCGATAAATGAATTGGGCAGTAAAAACAGTCCTCTGTGCCCGGCGGCGGCTTCAAAGACCGACGCTGTGAAATAGGAACCAAGAGAAAGAACCGGTGCTTGAAGGTTCTCTACAAGATATTTGATAATGGTAAATGTGGATGCCCAGGGGGGCCTAAAGAACACCGCCTTACTGGAACGATAAGATCGAGTACGCTGCCCTTCTTGTTTTGTAAAATTGCTTTCAGCACTTTTGATTTCTCTTCCGTTTTCATCGAAGACAGACAGAGTCAACGCAGTTCCATCACGAGAAAGGCCCACTGCGAACATTCCCAAATACTTTCTCTCAATATTCGAGGGCGAAGGATCAACAGGTACAGATGGTTCCCCAAAAAACACTTTTTTAGATTCCGGATTTTCTTCGAAGAAGTGTGTTGTTAAGGCAAAGGGCCAAACCTCATAGCCCAACAAATCCTGTGGCCTTGCAGGAATGGGGCCTCTTGCGCCAAAGTAGGTTTTCGGCATCGGCAATCGGCCTGCGACGTTGTGTCCATCAACTTGAACAAATTTAAGGCTTTCCCTGTCGAGCAGGTTAATTAATCCTGATTTGTCAAGGACAA
>CBDURK010000033.1:0-13968 GCA_965369645.1 uncultured bacterium
AAGAGCTTGGTTTTCTTGCAGGGAAAAATTTGAGTGTACTGCTCAACAACGAAAAGAAGGCGACTGAGTATGCCCTTTTGAAAGACAAACGTCCCTGCCTGACAATTATTTTCGATAAAGTAAATGCTTATACGATAGGTCAGTTTATTTACTTATTTGAGGTAACAACTTCTTTCGCCGGCGCCTTGTTCAATATCAATCCCTACGATCAGCCCGCCGTTGAGCTGGGCAAAGAAGCCACATTTGCCCTTATGGACAAGCCGGGTGATTATGAAGCCGGTTGTACTTACAAAGAATTTGCTCAGAAAATTCAATCTTTGACCGAAATCGATGAGAAGTTTTTAATCTGATACTACACAATTATTTGGTGGATTAGAGGACTTAACAATGGACTATGCAGTGATAATGGCAGGGGGGACAGGCAAGAGACTATGGCCGCTCAGCCGACAAAAACGTCCCAAACAGGTCTTGAAACTCCTCGACGGGCAAACACTTCTTCGCTGTTGTTACGAGCGACTCGCGCCGATATTCGATGTGAAAAACATAATTGTTCTCACAAACGCAGCCTATGTGGATGTGGTGCGCGAAAATCTTCCTGAATTGCCTTCTGATAATGTCATAGCTGAACCTGCCGTCCGTGATACGTCCGGTGCCATCGGGCTTATCTCAACTGTTCTGACAAAACACGACCCGCAAGCCACAATTGCCGTAGTCACCGCCGACCAGATTATAAAACCCGCCGAAGTACTGCAGCAGGCCATCAAAGATGCTCTTGTCTTTGTTAATAATAATCCGGACAGTATGATTACTTTCGGCATCCAGCCGACCTTTGCCAGCACCGGACTCGGTTACATAAATTGTAATAACGCCCGCGAGTATCCCGGCTGTGAAAATAAGATTTATTCCGTTGAAGCGTTCAAAGAGAAGCCGGATGAACAAACCGCAAAAGAATATATCAACACCGGCCAATACTTCTGGAATTCCGGTATGTTCGTATGGAAGGCCCAAACAATCCTGGATTATTTGCACAAGTTTCTGCCCGAGGTTGCCGAGCCCTTAGCCAGAATCCAGGCCGACTGGGATTCTCCAAATCAACAGCAAACCCTCCAGGAGTGGTTCGTAAAACTACCGAAAATCAGCATCGACTTTGCCGTCATGGAAAAGGCCGACAATGTCCACGCTATAAAGCTGGATTGCCGCTGGCTTGATTTAGGCTCCTTTGCTGCACTTGCTGATATTATCAGCCCCGACTCCGACAATAACATCGTCATATCCGACACAAACGAGCTGCTCGACTGCAGAAATAACATTATTATTACTGAGGACAAGGGACATCTAATTGCCGCCATCGGCACAGAGAATATGATAGTAGTCCACACTCCGGATGCCACACTTGTATGCCGCATTGACCAGGCCGACAAACTAAAAGAACTGCTCGAATTAATAAACCAGCACGGCGGTGAAAAGTTTTTATAGATTAAGGGGCGTTTAAAACGCCATTACACACAAAAAAATGAGATACCTCGCAATAGATTACGGCACTAAACGTACCGGATTGGCAATCTGTGACCGCGCTGAGACTATCGCCTCACCCCTGACTGTAATCCAGGGACAAAAGGAACTTTTGCAAAAGATTTCCGAAGTCATCGAGGCTGAAAATGTCGAGGCCGTCGTCTTAGGACTTCCCTTAAATATGGACGGCTCAGAAGGCGCTCAAAGCAAACTTGTTTTGAAGTTCGGCAAGCAATTACAAAATCGCCTGAAGATTCCAGTTCTCTTACAGGATGAACGCCTCAGCAGCTTCGGTGCCGAGGAAAAGCTCCTCCCGGCAAATTACACTCGAAAAAAAAAGAAAAAACGCCTTGATGCCGTCGCCGCAGCAGAAATCCTGGAGTCGTTCCTTCAACAAACAACGCACCGGAAATCACAGGACTCGGAATACCCATGTAGTGAGTAACAACTGAACGCCGAAAGAACACACAGCATAGTATTGCTGCTTTATTTAGACAGTTAATAATCAGCCGTTGGGCCCGCCGCTCTTTAGTCTTTTCCGTCAAAGCAGAAGAGGTGCCCGAAGCCGCGCACAAAGACCTGGCCATCGCTGATAGCCGGTGAGGCATAGCATAACTCACCTAACTCATACTGTGCAATGCGCTCGAACTCCACACCCGGTTTGATTACATTTACTTGGCCGTTATCGTTAATGAAGAAAACCAGTCCTTCCACAAGGACGGGAGAGGCGTGGTGTCGGCCAAGCTTCTCTTGCCAAAGCACCTTACCGGTGGCCGCCTCGTAGCAGAAAGCCGTGCCGGCTCTGTTGACACTGAGCAGAAAATCGCCGGCTACAATCATGGAGGGAACATAGGGGGCTCCCTTTGTGTCGGACCAGGCGACGTGGGTTTTCGTGACATTACCCTTTCCGTCGGGCCGAATCGCGAGCAGGAACCGCTTGGGCCAACTGCTGCTGATGAAAACCAGCCCAGCCTTTTCGCTGTAAACCGGCGTGGCGACGAATTCTTCTGAGGGGCCGTCAACCTTCCATATCTGCTCGCCGGTATCGGGATCGAAACTGGTCACGCACCGGTCGCCGCACTGGATCAACTGAGTGCGGCCGGCTAACTTGCGGATCAGTGGAGCACTGTAGCTGATTCCCTTATTAACACGGCTCTTGCGCCATAGTGTTTTGCCGTCTTTGCAGTCAAGAGCGATCAGGAAGGATTTGCCCTTGCCGTCGCCATCAACAATAACCTTGTCTTTGTACAGCACGGGCTCATTACTAAATCCCCACCCGCCTGAATGTGTCCCCGCTCGGACCAGCCAGAGCTGCTTTCCACTGGAAAAGTCATGTGCGGCCACAATGATGTCGTCACCGACGCGGAAGGTAACGTAAACCCGCTCCCCATCGGTGGCCGGCGTACCTGAGGCATAACTGTTCTCTTTGTGGAGCTTCTCCAGAGGCCCCTGTACGACTGTCCTTTGCCAGAGGATTCCACCGGTGTTACGGTCCAGGCAGAGAAGCACCCGTTCCTTTGTTGCAGGCAGGGCGGTAACAGTAAAGACGCGATTGCCCCAAACGATTGGGGAAGCATGTCCTTTACCGGGAAGTTTGGTTTTCCAAACCGCTTCCGCCGGATCCCATTTGTTAGGAACGTTTTTCTCTATACACGAGCCGTCACCGCGTGGGCCGCGCCAGCCGGGCCAATTTTCGGCCTGTATCGTGGTAGTCGCGGTAGCGAGCAGGCCGCACAATAGTATGGCGAAGACAACATTTCTATTCATGAAGTAACTCCTTTGGGGCCGAATATCTAACAGACTGTAGAATGCGTCCTCGTAAGGACAAGATACTAAGATGGGCTATTCCAGTCACGGTATTATGCAGCCGACTTTACAATGGGAATCAACACCCTAACAAAAACACATATCCTTTCACCAGTATACCCCGCTCTCCAGACGCGTCAAGCCAAAAGTAATCTCTCGATTGTTGCTGTTGCAACGGGAAGAGGGATTGCCAATTTGGCTTTAAGAACCAACTCCTTTTTCCCAACCATGGAATATTTTCTAAAGCTTTATTTCACTTTCTATTTTTCGAGTTCTATATCATTCAGCTTGAAACTGGCGTCAAGCAATGCCGGTTCCGGGCCGTAAAAACGGGCGAGCAGGAAGAACCGCCGTTTGGGGTCAGTGGGAAGCCAGTTGTTCACCTTGCCCCTGTGTGCCTTCGGTCCGAAATACAGCGTGACACTGCCGTCATCGTTAAGCTTCATCTTGTCCCGGTCGCGGGAGGAGAGCCCCGGATCACTTTCGCATAGCAGCCGCCAGCCATGCCAATCACCATTACACTTACTAATAGAGTCATTAATCTTGTGGTTTTCATTTTGCTTTCTCCTTACTTAATTCTCTAACTTTGTCGTGTATAACCTGAATCTTCTCAATAGTCTCATTGTCTTTCTTGATCAGGTCCTTGAAAGGTCTCTGTTCCTTTCGTTAATTTACAAAGCAATTATCTGTTTTAATGCTAAAAACTCATCGCAACTGAAAAGAATATATGGTCGCCTTCGAGGCGGTTTTCTCCGTGGAACTCATGTAACCATTTAGCAATAAAATTTACCTTTTGATTAAATCTTTTAGGACTCCAAAATATTGCCGGTCCGATGCCGGCCGCTTCTGCTTTGAAATCTCCGAGTATAGCTCCATGACCGCTATCACCTGTGATTTGTTTAAGGTAAAAACCATGAATCCCAACCGCCCACGACTCAGAGAGAAATTGATTGATCGCGTAATCTATATGAATCTCCCGGCCTGTTTGGTAATCAGTGTCACTGTTCTCAGTATTATAGTTATAACCAAAAACTACCGAGTAATCCTGCCCGGTTTCTTCGTTAAGGTAAGTAGCTGCTATATCAGTCTCATAGGTCCAGTAATTCAGGCCGAAATTAGCCAGAGCATCTTTGTCATAGTCTGCTGTCGGTGCAACGATGTACTGAGCCAAAAAAAAGTGAAAATTATCCTTATTCCAAAAAAACATCGCAGGAATTAATGTAGTATCCGCTATACCAAAATTATCATCATGCATATCTTGCGGCATGCCTATAATGGAAACACTTGCATCAACATCTGTCTCACCAAAGGCTAAAACACCTCCGTAGGCATATCGTGCTCCAAAAATTTCAATGCCGGGTTTATGCAGTACTGAAGTGTAGTTATATTTCAACGATATATCTACACCCAGTTCAAGTAATCCTGACCGAACTGATGTGCCTCCATCCGCAGAGTAAAAATAAGTATCATTTCTCACTGAAAGTGCTGTTGGTGGTTCAAGCGCAAGGCCAAAGTCTCCATAGAATCCCGGTATATAATTACTATAACCACCTTCGGCCGCATGCACGGAAGCAGCGGTAATAGATATCAATAATATGCAAATAGCCAAGGCTAAAAAATATTTCATTTTCATCTTCTTGATATTTTATGCAATGACCGGCAATGATATACCGGCCATCGCAATTATCAATAGAAATAGTCCTTTCTTCAAGAACAATCCGCCTATTGTTTGGGCGGCGTGTACGGATCAGGCGTTCCCGGCTTGATCGGTGGATTGGTCCTCAACGATACAACATGTTTACCCAGTTGCCCTAGGGCGGCCTTCGGCACCCAGGTCTCGGGGAAGAGCACGTTCTGCGTTTCTCCCGGGTCCTTCAGGAGGTTGTAGATACGTGGCATTCCGTAGTCGAGGGTCTCGCTGAAGACGGTCTCCTGCTCCTTCATGTTGATCTTCCAGTTGCGCCATTTCACGCCCCAGACGTCGTTGCCCATGTAAACGATCAGCCCTTCGCGGTCGGATTTCTCCTGCTTGCCCATGAAGAAATCGCTCTGGTCCACACCGTCGATGACGCGGTCGTCCGGCACCGTGCCGCCGGCGATTTTGGCGAAGGTCGGAAAGAGATCCATTTCATGGACGATCTCGTCGCTGACACGGCCGGCGGGAATCTTGCCCGGCCACCGAGCGGCGAAGGGCACCCGCAGGCTGCCCTCGAAGCCGGTGAACAGCGTCCCCCGCCAGGGGCCTGCCGTTCCCGGGGTCGGGTAGTCAACGGCGGCGGTGTTCGTGCCCTCGGGGAACGCTTCCGGCCCGTTGTCCGCCGTGAAGATAAACAGCGTATCGTCGCGGATGCCGAGTTCGTCAATGGCGTCCAGCAGCATACCGTTATAGGCATCGACCTGGGCCAGAACATCGGCAAAGCGGCCGTTGCCCGTCTTGCCGGCGAAGTCCGGGTGCGGGATGGCCGGGTAGTGCGTCTGTGTGTAGGGCACGTACAGGAAGAAGGGACGCTTCGCCTTCACCTGCCGGCGCATAAAATCGATCGAACGTTTAGTTAGCTCCCCATCGATCAAGGCACGTTCTTTGAGATTATAGGATTTTACTTTTTTCGGCGTTTTACCCTTCTTTCCCTCATAGATGTAGGTCCCCTCAACCCCGCTCTCCGCGTAGCCGTCGAGCACTTCCCAGGGCGTCTCGTCACTCGAGTTCGGAATGCCGTACCATTCGTCGAAGCCCTGGTCCGTGGGGAACCGGCCCTCAGTATGACCCAGATGCCATTTGCCAAACATGCCGGTTGCGTAGCCGGCATCAGAAAGCATCTCGGCCATGGTGATCTCCCACTGCACGAGGCCGTAAACGCCGCCGCCGAGAGGGATCGTACCATTGCCGGTGCGGATCGCGTAGCGGCCGGACATAATGGCCGCACGTGATGGAGTGCATTGCGATTCTACATTGAAATTCGTCAGACGTATGCCCTCAGAAGCCAGCTTATCTATTCTCGGCGTCGGCGCACCCCGGATGATCCCGCCCCCGTTGAAACCGGGCTCACCCCAGCCGAAGTTGTCCATAAAGACCAGGACGATGTTCGGTTTGTCCTGACTTCTGGATCTCCGGTATTGTGCCTGAGCCAGAGGTTTGCATGATATCAAAATTAGTGCACACACGACAAAGAAACTGACATACTTTTTCATCGATTTCATTTTATTTCTCCTTCACTTGAATTCTTTACCAGATGATTTTGTAGCCCACCTCGATAGATGCGTCCGTCCCGCGATCCGCGCCGAAGCTGACGCTGGGGCGGACATAGGCACTGTGACCTTTTGTGCCGAGGTACTCATCCAACATGGTCCCTAATTCGACATCAAACAGAAGGAACTTCGTGTTTGCCTCATAATCCATAATTAACGTCGGATTTATCAACATCCACACCTGTTTGTCCTTGCTCATCTTGAGGCCAAACACATCGATAAAGCCCTGTTCAACGTGACCGGTGCGACTATCGGTATCGACGCTGAACCTGTGCTGATAGGCCGGTGCAATCAGATCAAATCCGAGTACTCCGAAGAAGGCTCCAAACACTTGCGGGCCCAGAACAGTTGCTCCCGAACCGAGCGAGTCTTTTTTTGCAGTATCCAGGAATGCTTCCATTCCAAATGCAATCGCGGTCTTCGTTTGCATATTCATGTATGGGACGGTGAGCAGACGGACATCCGTGTCTCCCCAGCCGCCCTCATCAATATCAGTGACCCCGTCATCGTTCAAGTCCGCATTAATCATCTGGTTTCGAGCTTTGACTCGAACCTGCCACTTGCCTCCCAGAATAGGCGTACGATATTCAAGCGTGGTGATGTTTTGATATCCATCACCGGCCGAATTGAGCCATTGGTACTCATTGTAGAACCTGAGTTCATTCTGGAAGTTGATGGGATTGGTTCCCGTCTTGTCCGCCTTCATGGCTGCTTTCAAATCTTCTTCCTGGGCTTGAGCCACAACAGAAAACATCCCGATCAGGAATACAAGCAAAATAAACTTGTAACAGTTAATTGACTGCGATTTCATAAATTACTCCTTTCAATATTTAGTTGTTTGTTAAAATTCTTATCATTTACTTGGTTTAGTTTATAAATCTCGTTTTCGTTTTAGTTTCTCCTTTCAAGTCCATTTTTACTTTTTATAAACACTTATTCTGCCGGATGGCCTGATTTCAAAAACGAGAGAATCTTTTGTTTGTGTATCTGGGTCACTGAGTATTTTATCAAGTGAAATCTCTTGTTCATATTGTCTCTGATAATAATCCGTCCAACTGATAATTAGCCGTACCGGTAACGATGGTGCTGAAGAGGGTCGATTAAAAACTTGCGTAGCTCCTTTTGGAACCGGCGAAATCCTACCCATCCGAACTTGCTTGTCACCGGAGGTGCGCACCCCTCTTAATGTCACAACAGAAAGACTTGTTCCTGAGTTATTTTTCACAGCAATGATTTTCGGCTCGGGATACTTGGTTGTTTGTATAGTAGAGCATCCACCTGCCAGCACGCTAAAAGCTATGACGGTGCTCACTATTAGCTTTAGTTTGCCTTTTTTCATTTATTTATTCTTTCAGTTTAGTAGTTAGATTGCTTTTGTTCAGGTTTACTTCACCAACCCTACCTCATCGGATCAACTGGAACAGAAACACTGAAAAAACAAGAAATACAAGAATTCTATTCATGTTAATTCGATTGATATTGTTTTGTTTAAAATTTGATGGTCTCCTTTTAATTTCAGATTTTTATGTCTTAAGGTAATGGGTCACGACTTTCGCAACTGCAGAATTCATTTCTTTTGCTTTTATTGGAACTCGATATCGGCCGCCGTAAAGGACGCATGTGCCCTCAGTTAATATGGCTATAAGACTACTAATTGTTTCTAATTTATTTTGTGAAAAATGAGGATATTTTTGTGAAAGATGTTCCGCCAGATCGCTGATGAGGGTATTGTACAAATCACCTATCTTCCTGCGGATTTGGGGATAATGAGATGACAACATCCAAAGCTCTCTGTTCAAACGAGTAATCTGATCTTTTGCGGCATCCTTCATAAGCCATTCTATTAAATTATCGATTTCTGAATCTATTTGACATTGCTCACTTGAAAGAAAACGGTTAAACGCAAACAAATAATGGTCAACAAGCCGATCAATCACCTTATTAATAAGCGATTCTTTTGTCGGAAAGTAATAGGTCAGGGTTCCCAAACTGATTTTACATTCGCGTGCTATATTACGCATGCTAAGTTTATGATATCCCGAAGTGATAAGCCATGTTTCAGTAGCCTGCAATATTTGCGATGGGACATCTTTACCTGTTTTGACCTGTTTTTTACGTTCCGGCATGAATTGCCCACCTCAATCCCATGTTTTGCTTTGAAACAAGTCGCTTTGTATTATTTGATATTTCGGATTTTCCGGTCAAAATATCACTTCACCAATCAGTCCGAGGAAATATTTCATAACCTGAAATACAAATTATTCGTACGTATGTACGGATTTTAATAGGTTCTTATGGCCTGTCAATAAATAATTTGACAAATTTTATTATCTCTTACAGTTGTTCAGATTTAGCCCGTGCTGTTAACATTCTCATCCGAATGCGATTCAATAATACAAGAAATCTTATCAAACTGATAGCTCACCATTTACTTAATCCAATGCTAAATATCCGTGAAATCCGGGACCAATAGTAAATAAACGCAATTATGGAAGTTTAGTAAAATATAGCAACTTTACCTTGGTATCTTTAAAAAAACATCTTAAGTCCTCGACCCTGAAAAATCTTTTTATATACTGTCGTAGAAAAGGCTTGCAAATATTCTAGCAGCCGATTAAAATGCTGAGTTTGAAATAATATGTTGAAAGGTTGTGTAAAAGACGCGATAGAAAGGATTTACCCAAAAGATGTTAACAAAGCAGAAAAAACAGGAAATTATTGGTGATTTTGAGACGCATGAGGGGGATACCGGCTCACCTGAGGTGCAGATTGCAATTTTAACGAAAAGAATTAACGAGTTGACAGATCATTTCAAGATTCACCGCAAAGACCACGCTTCCAGACGCGGTTTGTTGAAAATGGTCGGGACAAGGTCGGCATTGCTAAAGTACGTGAAAAATAAAGACGTAAAACGCTATCAGAAAATTATATCCCGGCTCGGCTTGCGAAAATAGATGAGCATTAGCACACAAGTAACCCGCTCGTGTAAGAGCGGAATCCACTTATTAACATGCCAGTTAAGTAGTAGATGTTTGATGTATGTAGGAATGAGATAGTATAAGTTTAATGTATGTAGAAAGAGGTAGTATATGTTTGATGTATGTAGGGTAGAAAGACAAATCGGCAGTAGAACACTTTCCATCGAAACCGGCAGGATTGGCAGACAGGCCGATGGTGCAGTTTTAGTACAATATGGTGATACAATCGTTCTTGTTGCAGCAGTAACTGCGCCGCCAAGATTCGATGACATTGATTTTTTCCCATTGAGTGTTGATTACCGCGAGAGACACAGCGCCGCAGGTAAATTTCCGGGCGGCTTTATTAAACGTGAGGGAAGGCCCAGCACGAAAGAAACATTAACGGCAAGGCAGATTGACAGACCTATTAGGCCCCTGTTTCCAGAGGGATACTTCCAGGAAGTCCAAATCTCAGCGAATGTTTTAAGTGCTGACCAGGAAAATGACCCGGATGTTCTGGCAATGATAGGCGCCAGTGCCGCTCTTACAATAAGCAAGATTCCTTTCTTAGGGCCGATTGGGGCCTGCAGATTAGGCAGAGTAAACGGAGAATTCGTGGTAAATCCCACCCATAAGCAGCTTGCCGAAGGAGACCTGAATTTACTACTTGGCGGACGCAAAGATGCGATGAATATGATTGAAATCGGTGCCAAACAGCTACCGGAAAATGTTATCGCTGAGGCTATCGCAACCGCTCAAAAGACAGTCACTCAGGTTTGTGAAATGATCGAAGAGCTCCGCGAAAAGGTTGGCGTCGAAAAGGAAACACCACTCGTCGAAACTGACGAGCAGCTCCTTTCAGATATTCGTTCGCAGATATCAGATAAACTAAGCGAGCTTAAGCAAATTCCAGATAAGCAGGAGCGTAAAACAGCTAAAAGTGAACTTTTTGAGCAGGTTATAACCAGGTATTGCGATGATGGCGATAATTCGCAATCGCAGGATGCACCTGCCGCCACGTATAACAAGGCAATGGTCAAACGAATGCTTGGTAAGATAGAGGGCGAAGTCATAAAGAAACTGCTTTTAAGCGGCAAAAGGTCCGATGGCAGAGGTTATAATGATGTACGTAAAATTTCTTGTGAAGTAGGAATTTTTCCCAGGACCCACGGCTCCGCATTATTTACACGAGGAGAAACACAGTCCATGGTGAGTGTAACTCTCGGCACTGTCAGAGATGCACAGATTATAGACGGCTTATTGGATGAATACGCCCAAAACTTCACTCTGCACTACAATTTCCCGCCGTTTTCAGTCGGTGAAGTACGACCGATGCGAGGACCCGGCCGAAGAGAAATCGGACACGGAGCTCTCGCAGAAAAGGCTCTGGAGCAGGTAAGACCCACGAACGATAAATTCGCTTATACTATCAGGATTATTTCTGATATCACCGAATCAAACGGCTCCAGTTCGATGGCTTCCGTCTGCGGCGGAACATTAGCTCTAATGGACGCTGGCGTTCCCATGACAAAACCGGTCGCCGGTATATCAATCGGATTGATTAGCGCCGAAGATGGTAGATACGAACTACTGACCGATATAGCCGGTGAGGAAGACCACTACGGCGAAATGGATTTCAAGGTCGCCGGGACGATTGATGGTATCACGGCTATACAACTCGATATAAAAGCTGATGGCCTGGCACATAATATTATGGTCGAGGCATTGGAACAGGCTAAAACGGCACGGCTGGATATTCTTAAGATTATGGCACAAACTATTAGCGAACCGAAGCCTGAATTAAGCATATATGCCCCGAAACTGATTAGTATCCAAATCGACCCTGAATTTATCGGTAAAGTAATCGGCCCGGGTGGTAAAGTTATCAAAGGTATTCAGGAGCAGACCGATACGACAATTGAGATCGAAGAAGACGGGACTATTTTCATTAGCTGTCTCGGTGGAGATGGTCACCTCAAAGCTAAAGATATTATCGAGATGATTACTCAGCCGCCGAAAGTCGGCCGAATTTATAATCCGGCAAAAGTGGTCTCTGTAAAGGATTTTGGAGCCTTTGTTGAAATCACTCCCGGTGTTGAAGGTCTCTGTCATATCAGCGAGCTTAGTGATGGCTATATCAAAAAAGTCGATGAAGTTTGCAAAATGGGCGATTTGATACCTGTAAAATTAATTTCAATCGATGACCAGGGCAGACTTAAACTTTCCCGTAAAGCTGCTCTTGCTGAAATAGATAAAGCGGAAAAACCTCAAGAAGCGGAAAAAGTAGAAGAAAAACAAGCCGACTAAAAAAAACAGCGACATTGATTGGGGATAAATGAAAATTTGTCCCCAATCGATTTTTGTTATGTTTTGGTTTTCAGTCTTTACGGGACCTTACTTCAATCTACTAAGGTCAAAAGGCAGAGGAAAGATAAGTGCTGCATTTTATATGTGGTTTTGTTGTTGCTTTATTAGCAGTTACTCCGGCTGTTGTGTTATTTCTACATAAAAAATTTACCAAAACTCAAAAAAGCAAGAACGGGCATCTGCTTGAAGAGTTAGGCAAGCTCACCGGCGAGCTTGCTCACGAAATAAAAAATCCTCTCTCCACAATCAAAATTAATTTGGAGCTTGTCAGTGAAGAGCTGAAAGATTCAACTCCTGACGAATCAGGCAAGAACAGTTCAGAAAAAGATAATCGTAGTCTCACGAGGGCGCTGAGGAAAATAACCGTTATTCAAAAAGAAACTGACAGGCTCGAACAGATACTCGACGGTTTCCTGCGCTACGTTGACAAAACCGAATTACATTTGGCAAGTACTGATATTAATGAGCTTGTCGGCGATATGATTGATTTTTATTCTCCACAAGCACACAGCCATTCGATAACTATGCGGCAGGGGCTGCATAATGAACCGCTTATTTGCAAGGTCGATACAGATATGTTAAAACAGGTAATATTGAACCTGTTTATTAACGCTCAGCAGGCTATGGGCAAAAGTGGAGAATTGATGATAAGGACTTTCCCGCAAAAAAAAGATGCAGTCATTCAGATTAATGATACCGGCAGCGGCATTGCCACGGACAAACTGTCGCATATCTTCAATGCTTACTATTCATCTCGGCCGCATGGCAGTGGCTTGGGACTGGCCACAGCAAAGAAGATTGTCGAAGCACATAATGGTACGATAACAGTTGACAGTGAGCCCCAAAAAGGTACATCATTTACTATTAAGTTACCCATTTATGCCTGATGAGGTGTCAATTTGAAGCAAAAGGCGAATCTAATTCTGGTTGTTGACGATGAGCGGGACCATGCCGATGGTATCGCAGAATCGCTTGAAAAACTGTGTACAAAGGCAATAGCTGTTTATACTGGTAAAGACGCTCTGGAAATTGTGCGTAGCCAGCAGGTCGATATTGTCGTCACCGATTTGAAATTAGAAGACGAGGATATAAACGGACTTTCTATACTCGAAGAAGTCAGAAAGCAAAATGACAAAACGGAAGTTATTTTAATAACCGCCTACGCCACCATCGACACTTGCAAGGAAGCCATCAAAAGGGGAGCTTATGATTATCTCACCAAGCCGATTGATATCGGCCAGCTTCGTACGCTCGTAGCTCAGGCAGGCAAAAAAGTCATGGCCGCCTATTCTCGCCAAACACAAAAAAACAACACCGACAATGGACAGTTCAAGTTCGAGGGCGTCCGGGGTAAAGACCCTGCAATAGAGGGTATATTCGAGGTCCTGCGACGGGTGGCCCCGACTAATATCTCCGTCCTCATCGAAGGCCACTCCGGAACGGGCAAAGAGCTGCTGGCAAGAGCGATTCACCACAATTCACTGCGATGGGACAAATCCTTTCTGCCGATAAACTGCGCCGGTCTGCCCGAGACTCTTTTGGAGAGTGAGCTGTTCGGCCATGTCAAAGGCGCTTTTACCGGCGCTGCCAATGACAGAAAAGGATTATTCGAAGCGGCGGATAAAGGTACTTTATTTCTGGATGAAATCGGGGATATGGCGCCGAGTTCCCAGGCCAAACTTCTGCGTGTCCTCGAGGATGGTATCGTCATGCCGGTCGGCTCGAATAAACAAACAGTCGTCGATGTCCGCATCATCAGCGCAACCAACCAGAACTTAAACGATCTTATTGAAACAAAAGATTTCAGACAGGATTTGTACTTTAGAATCAAGGGTGTAAATATTTCTGTTCCGGCCCTGCGCGACAGAGCAGAAGATATACCGGAGTTTATCGAGTTTTTCATCAAAGAAGCCGTAACGGAAGTCGGGTCCAAAGTTATAGGAATAACCGACGCCGCTCAGACAATCCTTACACACTATGACTGGCCCGGCAACATTCGCCAACTGCGAAACACTATCAGGACAATGGTTGTAATGTGCGACCATGACAAACTCGATGCGGCCGACATCCCTCCTGAAAT
>CBDURK010000034.1:0-13868 GCA_965369645.1 uncultured bacterium
TGCAATAATTAATTTATCCATATAATCAGCCCCCTCCTACAAACCGAACTAATTCGATCCTTTGACCGGGAGAAACTTGTGTTTGTGAAAAGTCTTCTCTGGCAATAATTTTGCCATTAATTTCAGCGACCACGGTTGCCTGATGAATATCCAACTGCTTCAACAATTCAATCAGTGTTTTGGGCAATCCATCGGGAAATTGCTTTTCAATACCGTTTATCTTCAGTACTTGCATTTTTTAAAATTCACCCTCCCGATTTATCGGGATTAAATATTGCTTTCACATTCGACTAACGCTCAGTGCAGGGTTTTTTGTTCTTTCGTAAGTAACTCATTGAGCGAACCTGAGCGGAAACCCTGCAGGTCAACCGTAATATATTTGAAGCCGATGGATTTCATTTTTTCAACTATTTTTTGTCTTCCCGGCTCGGCTGTAACTTTTTCCATATCCTCCGGACGTACTTCAATTCGAGCAATCATATCGTGATGACGCACGCGAAATTCAACGAAGCCCAATTTCCTTAAGAAATCTTCGGCTTCTTCAACCTGCTTTAACCGTTGTTCTGTAACTTCCAGGCCGTACGTGAGCCTGGATGCAAGGCAGGGTGAAGCCGGGATATCCGCGGTGGGCAAATTGAATTGTCTGCTCATATTTCGGATGTCGTCTTTGGTCATCCGGGCTTCGGCCAGAGGGGAAAGGACACCATATACCTGAGCAGCTTTATTGCCGGGCCGGAAATCTTTCATATCATCGAAATTACAACCGCAAATAACACTTCCAAATCCCTTTTTCTCGGCAATGTTTTGCAGAATCTTGTAGAGGTGGGATTTGCAGTGAAAACAGCGGTCGGGATTATTTGCCGAATACTTTGTGTCCAGAACTTCGTGTACTTCAACCTCCTCAAGCGCCGCCCCTATTATCTCGGCACATTCTATGGCCCGGTTGTATTGTGATTTGCCTAAGGACGAACTGATGCCGATACATGCCAGCACGTTTTCAGTACCGAGAGTATCAACCGCTGCTTTTAAGAGAAAAGTGCTGTCAACCCCGCCGGAATATGCGACAACCACTTTGTCCAGTTTTTTGAGTATTTGCTGGAGCGAATTGTATTTATCCTGAAAAGTCATAAAATCAAATACTCCCTAAAGGGATGCCTTACGGTACTACTTTGCAACAAAAGGTGATAATTTTCGGAGCTGGTTTACAATCGGCGGTATCTTTTCAATCGTATAATCAACTTCTTCTTCAGTACTGTATCTGCTCAGGCTGAAGCGAATCGAGCCGTGTGCGGCGGTGAACGGCACTCCCATAGCGCGCAAGACGTGGCTTGGCTCTAATGAGCCGGACGTGCAGGCCGAGCCGCTGCTGGCGCAGATGCCGTATTTATCCAACATAAGCAAAATAGCTTCGCCCTCGATATACTCGAAGCTGATATTAGTTGTATTGGGCAGGCGATTTTCCTTATCGCCGTTGAGCCGGGAATCAGGGCACTTTTCCATTATCGAATCCTCAAGCTTATCGCGCAGGTCCTTGACTTTGCTGTTTTCCTGCTCAATATTCTTTGCCGCTAATTCACACGCTTTTCCAAGACCGACGATTCCAGGCACATTTTCGGTGCCCGCCCTTCTGCCGGCTTCCTGATGGCCACCCAACATATATGGCGACAACCTGGTTCCCTTGCGGACATATAAGATACCGACTCCTTTCGGTCCGTGCAGCTTATGGCCGGAGAGACTAAGCAAATCGATATGGCTTTTCGAGAGGTTAAGCGGTATCTTGCCGACAGCCTGTACGGCATCGGTGTGGAATACTACTCCCTTATCGGCAACCATTTTGGAAATTTGATCTATCGGAAATATTACGCCGGTCTCATTGTTTGCGTACATTATCGTAACCAAAGCGGTATCATCGTCGAGTTGTTCGGCCAACTGCTCCAGGTCAAGCAGGCCATGTTTGTCCACTCCCAGTTCAATAACGGTGTAGCCTTGATTTTCGAGTTCGCGGCAGACCGTCAGCACAGCCGGATGCTCAATTCTGGAAGTTATGATTTTGCGTTTGTGAGGCAGTGCGGCCAGCGTGCCCTTAATAGCAGTGTTGTCACTTTCTGTGCCGCCGCTTGTAAATACAATCTCACTCGGTTCGCAGCCGAGTAAGCCGGCAATACGTTCACGTGCCTGGCCGATTTTGCGGCCCATCTGTCCGCCAAAAGTGTGCATACTCGAAGGATTACCGTACAACTCACAGAACAACGGCTCCATTTCTTCGAGCACCTCTTCAGCTACTTTTGTTGTGGCATTATTATCGAAATATATGGTTTTCATTTTTTATTCCCTGTGACTATGAGGTTACTGTGCAGATTCTTTGTCCTCTTCGACGAAAAGCTCCTTGGAGACGAATTCCTTCAGTTTGGCCTCGACCACATCTTTCATTGTAAACTCGGCTGAGCTGCACTGGGCGCACATCCCTCTGAATGCGACGACAACTTTATTTCCTTCAACATCTATCAGTTCAACATTACCTCCGTGAGCCCGCAGGGCCGGCCTGATTTGTTCATTTATCGTCTGCTGGATTAACTGAATCTTTTGGATATTAGTAAGTTTGCCGGCTCGTCGAACTGCTGTTATAGGTGGCTGTTTTATTTCGTCGGGCTTAAACTTCTCTATCAATATTTCGATTTCGCTCTGGCATCCCCCGCAGCCGCCGCCCGCTTTACAGTAATTCGTCACCTCTTCAACGGTTGTCAGATTATTCTCGAGTATTACTCTTTCAATTTCCTTGTCGGTTACGCCGAAGCAGGTGCAGACAACATTACCTTCAATCTCATGTTTTTTCTGTCCGCCGCCCTGGAAATTGTCAATCGCGGCTTCAAGGGCTTCTCTGCCCATAACCGAGCAGTGCATCTTCTGTTCCGGCAAACCACCGAGATAGTCGGCGATATCTTTGTTTGTTAGTTTGATGGCTTCATCCAGAGTCAGGCCCTTTATCAATTCGGTTAAAACCGACGACGTCGCGATTGCGCTTGCACAGCCGAACGTTTTGAACTTTGCGTCCGCAATTCTGCCGTCTTCGTCGAGTTTGAATGTCAACTTCAAAGCATCGCCGCAGGCCAATGAGCCAACCTCGCCGATGCCGTCTGGATTTTCGACTTCACCGACGTTTCGGGGATTAAAAAAATGGTCTTTGAGTTTGTCCGTATATTCCCACATAATTTTACCTCTGACTTGCCTTAAGTGATTGGTCGAAATCGGCTATTATGTCATCAATGTGCTCGGTACCGACCGATGCCCGAACATAGTCGGCTGTTACACCAGCCGCAAGCTGCTCAGCCTCGTTAAGCTGCTGATGAGTTGTGCTGGATGGGTGTATCACAAGGGTTTTACTGTCACCTATATTGGCAAGGTGGCTGGCTAATTTAACATTGTTAATAAATTTGATACCGGCTTCTTTGCCGCCCTTAATTCCAAAGCCAAGTATGGCCCCCTGGCCATCGGGCAGATATTTTTTTGCTGGCTTATAATCCGGATGCGATTCAAGACCGGGATAATTTACCCAGGTAACCGTATTCTGCTTTTCGAGCCACTGTGCCAGCTTCAGCGCATTTTCTGAATGTCTCGGCATCCGCAAATGCAGCGTTTCCAGCCCCTGCAAAAATAGAAATGCATTGAAAGGTGACATACAGGAACCCATATCCCGCAGGAACTGAGTCCTGGCCTTGATAATGTAGGCCAGTTCGCCGAATGACTCGACGTATTTGACTCCATGATAACTCGGGTCCGGCTCAGTCAGATCAGGATACCTGCCGTTTGCCCAGTCGAACTTGCCCGAGTCAACAATCGCCCCGCCGATGCTTGTACCATGGCCGCCGATGAACTTCGTACAGCTATGGACAACAATATCGATGCCGTATTCAATCGGCCTGAACAGAATAGGCGTCGGAACAGTATTGTCACAGATAACCGGCATACCGTTTTTGTGGGCGATGTCCGCTATTTTGTCGTACTGAAGAATGTCGTTCTTGGGATTGCCGATTGTTTCTATATAAATCAGCCGGGTATTATCCTTGATTGCTTTGGCAAAATTCTCCGGATCTTTCGGGTCAACAAAAGTAACTTCAATCCCCAGTTTTTTGAATGTCTGGCCAAACAGCGTGACCGTCCCGCCGTAGAGGGAGTTCGAAGAGACAATATGACCTCCGGCGCCGCAAATGTTAAAGATACTCACATAGATTGCGGACTGGCCCGAGCTTAATGCAAGACCGCCAACCCCACCTTCCATCGCGGCAAGCCGTTTCTCCAATACATCAGTTGTCGGATTCATCAGGCGGGTATAAATATTGCCGAACTCTTTGAGAGCAAACAGGTTTCCGGCGTGCTCAGTATCCTTAAAACAATAGCTGGTGGTTTGATATAAAGGTACAGCGCGACTGAGAGTATCAGAATCGACCTGCTGGCCTGCATGCAAAGCCATTGTTTCCAAACGGTATTTAATATTTTCATCCATAGTTCATTCCTTACTTGTAACATAAATTACCTGCTCAGCAAACAAATTAGGCGCAAATTTTACCGGGCTGAAACGTGTTTTAGTCAACGGAATTATTTTTTCCACTTTAACGGACAGTTTTTTGCAAAACCGTTCGAAATCCTTCAGTGACAGACAATGTATATTCGGGGAATTGTGCCACTCAAAGGGCAGTTGCTTGGTGACAGGGGCGCTACCTGCCAAAAATAACTGTGCTCTGCACCGCCAGTGAGCAAAGTTTGGAAAACTTACAATAACTTTCTTAGCTACCCGAAGAAGCTCGGTAAATACCATTTCGGTATTTCTAATTGTCTGCACTGTTTGTGAAAGTATTACATAATCGTAGCTTTTGTCGGCGAAGTTTTCCAACCCAAGCTCGATATCGTGCTGAATAATCGACAGCCCCCGGTTTACACAAGCTAAGACAAGGTCCTGCTCAACCTCGATACCCTTGCCTGTTATGTTTTTGTCGGCTATAAGATTTGCCAACAATTCTCCGTCACCGCAGCCGATATCCAGCACTGTGCTGTTAGGTTTTATCAGCGATTCTATCACATCATAGTCAACTCGAACTCGGTGAGCCTGTTTTAAATCATGTATTTGCGTGTACTCTCGTATTTTTTTGCCAGTATGGTTTTGTTTCACTTCCGGCTTATGTGTAGCATCCAAAAAGCCGGAAAGAAAAGAGCCAAGCACCTCCGGCTCCAGTAGGAATGCATCGTGGCCGTACGGCGAGGTAATATCACAGCAACTAACATCTTTATCATTAGCAACGAGTGCATTAACCATTGCTCTGGATTGAGCTGGTGTAAAGAGCCAGTCGCTCACAAAGCTAATTATGAGGAATCTGCATTTGGTTTTTGCAAAGGCCTTCTTTAGAGACCCGTAATCTTTTCCCAGGTCGAAATAATCCGCGGCCTTTGTTAAATAAAGATAACTGTTCGAGTCAAATCTCTCCACGAAGCTTTGCCCCTGATAGTCCAGGTATGTCTCAACGGCAAACTCAGAGTTGATATCGTAACTGTAGCTGTCGGAATTTCGCAACTGGCGTCCAAATTTTTCGCGCATACCCTGTTCGGACAGATACGTTATGTGCCCTATCATCCGGGCAATTGCCAGGCCTCTGTCAGGCCCATTTTCAATCGTGTATTGCCCGCCCGCAAAATTCGGGTCTGCCAGTATCGCGTTGCGTCCTACGGCATCAAATGCAATCGATTGAGCTCCGAGATGCGAGGTTGTGGCAATTGGTATGGCGGATTTGATAAAGTCAGGATATGCAATCGCCCACTGCAGGACCTGCATCCCGCCTACCGAACCGCCAATCACCGCCAAAAGCTCTTTTATGCCAAGTTTGTCGAGCAATATCTTCTGGACCTTGACCATGTCGGATATAGTAATAATTGGAAAGTCAAGGCCGTATTGTTTTCCTGTTGCCGGATTAATCGAGGATGGGCCTGTTGTGCCGCTGCAGCCGCCGAGAAAATTTGAGCAGATGACAAAATATTTACTCGTATCGATTCCCTTGCCGGGTCCTACCATAATATCCCACCAGCCTGGCTTTCGGTCATCAGATCCGTTTAGGCCGGCAACGTGAGCATTGCCGCTGAGGGCATGGCAGATCAAAATAACGTTATCTCCGGCCTCATTCAGTTCACCATAGGTTTCATAGGCCATATCAACAGGAGCCAGAGTTTTGCCGCACTCCAACGTTAAAGGCTGCTCCGGCTCAATTAACCGAATAGTCTGAGTATGTACGATACCAACAGAATTTTTTCCGACTTCAGTCATTCTTAACTCGCCGGCAGAATCTCTACCATTTTATCCAGGGCAATTTTGGCTTTTTCCCTTATTGCTTCGGGCACGGATATTTTGTATTGCATATCTTCAAGTGCCCAGAGGATCTTCTCCAGGGTAATCTTTTTCATATTGTAACAGATAGCCCTGTTGCTGGCCGGAATAAATTCGGCTTTGGGATTTTGTTTTTTCAGGGTATGAATTATTCCTGTCTCGGTAGCTATTATAAACTGTTTTGCGGTGCTCTTGGCTGCAAACTTGAGCATTTGACCGGTACTGAGCAATTCGTCTGAAAGCTCTTTAACCGGCTCGCTGCATTCCGGATGCGTCATTACAATCGCATCGGGATATTTTGCTTTTGCAGTTTTGATATCATCTTCGGTTATCATCACATGCGTTCTGCAATAACCGGGCCAGAGTATAAGGTCTCGGCCGGTCCTTTCGGCAACAAACCGACCAAGATGCTGGTCCGGCACAAAGATAATTTGTCTATCCTTCGGTAATGAGCTTACCAGTTCGACCGCATTGGCACTTGTGCAGCAGTAATCGCTCTCGGCCTTGACCTCTGCGGTACTGTTCACATAGCAAACCACAAGCGCATCGGGATGTTCCTGCTTGTGCTTGCGTAATTGTTCTGCCGTTATCATATCAGCCATCGGGCAGCCGGCAGATTTATCAGGCAGGAGCACGGTTTTCTCAGGTGATAGAATAGCAGCGGTTTCCGCCATAAACTGAACACCGCAGAATACGATTACCTCAGCTTCTGTCTGGGCTGCTTTTATGCTCAATCCCAAAGAATCGCCGCTGAAATCAGCGATGTCCTGTATCTCGCCCGGCTGATAATTGTGCGCAAGTATTACAGCATTGTGACGTTGCTTTAATCTTTCAATATTCTCAACCAACTTTTTCAACTGCCGGCTCCTGTGCTTTTGTTTATTATTTATTCTTTTTATGCTTACGGTGCTTGTACAGTGACTCAAATTTTGCCATCGATACAGTCGTACCGGGAGGAACGGAATTTCTGACCCACACATTTCCTCCTATTACAGAACCTTTGCCGATAGTAACATTTCCGAGTATGGTCGCTTCGGCGTATATAGTAACATCATCTTCGATCGTGGGGTGTCGCTTTGCACTTTTTATGCTCTGGGCTTTTTTGGGAATACTAACGGCGATTAATGAAACACCCTGATAGAACCTGACATTGTCGCCTATGACCGAGGTTTCGCCAACTACAACACCCGTGCCATGATCGACAAAGAAGTTTTTACCTATCTTTGCTCCGGGGTTTATATCGATACCTGTCTTGGAATGTGCGCACTCAGTCATTATCCGTGGAATCAACGGCACTTGTTTGATATACAGTTCGTGGGCGATGCGATACGTTGCAATCGCCATGATACAGGGATAACTTATCACAATCTCTTCAAAAGACTTTGCCGCTGGGTCTCCCCCAAAAGCCGCACCGACATCACCTTTTAACCGCTCTCTGATTTTCGGAAGTTGTGTCAGCAAATGTTGCGTAGCCTTCTCCGCCATTGTCCGGCAATCACATCCGTCGCACTTCTTAATTCTGCACTGGTATTGGAAAGCTCGTTCTATCTGTTCTGAAAGCTCGGTATAGACCTGACACAGAATATCACCGACGATGAAACTAATATTTGATTTCGTTACCGTTCTTGTTCCAGTATAGCCGGGGAAAAGAACCTCAGTCAGCAACTCAAGGATTTCCAAAATCTTCCGTCGGATTGGCAGATTAGAGACATCAATAAAATTTATACCGGTGTCGCCCTTATACGTTTGGGCAATTTCACTGACCAGTTTTTCCATTTTCCGGGAGGTAAATTTGTTCTTTTTCATTTTCAAACCTTATATGTGATAATTTATCGCTTTGTTTTGTTTTGCCCTGTCAACGAGAGTTTGTAATGTCATTGATTGCAAAACTCCCATAACCGCCTTTTGCACTTCTATCCATACCTGTCTTGCAATACAATCATTTGTTCTTTTACAAAAACTTTCATCTTCAACACACTCGGTTGTAATTACGGATCCTTCCAGGCATTGAAAACACTCGCTCACTTTGACCTGGCTTGGTGATTTAGCGAGGATATACCCTCCTTTGGAGCCTCTAACGCTCCTGACAATCCCTGCTGCTTTGAGCATTGCCATTAATTGTTCCAGATATTTTACAGATACTCCCTGGTCACGTGCAATTATTCTCAATTGCAAAGGCCCGTTGCCGTAATTTTCTGCCAATTCCAGTATTGCCCGTATCCCATATCTGGTTCGAGTTGAAAGTTTCATAGTTATATTCCTTATAATTTCCTACTGCATTAGTAGCATATTACGTAAATTTGTCAACTGATGTTGTCAAAAATTTAACGAAAAACAGCGTTTTTTCAAGTTTCTCGATATTTTTGAAAATATTTTTATAAAAAAGTTGTTGACAGCGAACATTTATCTCGATACAATAGTATTCCGATAGAATTACTGAGGTATGATTTATATGAAAATATCTAAGAAATGCCAATATGCCTTAAAAGCAATACTTGAAATTGCCCGGCGAAATACCGGCCAGGCAGTTAAAACTCATGATATCGCTGGTTCTCAAAAGATATCTCAACGGTTTACTGAGATTATTCTTAACGAACTCAAACATGGCGGCTTTGTCGAATCAAGACGAGGCAATGAAGGCGGCTATTTACTGGCAAGAGACCCAAAAAGTCTGACGGTCAGAGAAGTCGTTGAATATATCCAGGGCGAAATTTCAGTTGCTCCAGAAGCCCTCAAAGATAACGGAGACGCCTCATTATTTGGAAACGAGGCCTTTAAGGAGCTTTGGCAGGAGGTAAATACTTCGGTATCTGAGGTTTGCGCAAACAAGACATTTGCCGACCTGATAGACTTTGAAAACGCTAAAAGAGAGAAATGTGTCCCAAATTACAACATTTAAGAAGAAATGACAGGATTTTAGCGACCTTGCATGTATTTAATAATTATCTCAGTAATATTTATGGGAAATACTGTTGAGCATGGAGAAATAAAACGTGGATTCGCATTACAGAAGTATCATTAAAGCATTAACATGGCGAGCAGGTGGAACTATCGTAACCTTTGGCGTTGCCTGGATTCTCACAGGTAATCTTGGTTTTTCAGCAAAAATGGGAATGTTAGACACGACGGTCAAGCTTGGTGTCTTTTATTTCCATGAAAGGTTATGGAATCGACTGAATTTTGGCAGATCGAAACCACCCGAATATCAAATATAAGCAAGTTTAATCAGTTAAGTTATAAGGAGACATAAGGTTATGTTAATTCAAGAAGTTACAGAAAATGTTGTAGAGCTTGTTGAGAATCTTAATTTTGCAGAGAAAGTAGATCGCTCACTTGAGTTGATAGATAAGGCTTACAAGGAATTTGGGGATGGCCTGGTTGTTGCGAACAGTCTTGGTAAAGACTCCAGTGCAATTTGGCATCTTGCAAAACGTGTAAGTCCTAAGATTAGAGGCTTCATCGTTACTACAAGATTCAAACCAAAGGAAACGAAGCAGTTTATGGTAGAAGAAGTTGCCAGATATCCGGAGTTGAAGATTTTCAGCAACGAGGAAAAAATTCAGGATAAGCTTTATGAAACCGATCCTGACAGATGCTGCGAAATTCTAAAGGTTCAACCCGTGCGACAAGCTGTGCAGGAAATGAACGTTGAGTGCTGGATTACAGGGCTTCGCTGCACCGAGGGCCGGACGCGTACGAATTACAAAGAAGTGGAAGAGCTGGATAAAGGCCTGATTAAGCTCAATCCCGTTCTTATTTGGTATGAGCGTGAAATTTGGCAATATCTGGCCTTGAATAATGTACCTGTTAATCCGCTTTACAACAAAGGCTACAGGTCTCTTGGTTGTGCACCCTGCACGAAAATCGCTCAGGGTGTTGACGAGCGGGCAGGCCGTTGGATAGGAACGAGCAAGTGCGGCGGTGAGTGCGGTATCCACACAAAGCCTTTGCTTGACTACCAGATATAGTGAAAAGTAAAAAGGTAAAGCTGAAAAATGAAGCCAGAAACTTTGTCAATTCACGGCGGTTTTGCCGGCGATAGTATCAGCGGTGCTACGTCTGTACCGATTTGTCAGACAGTCTCCTACGCCTACAAAACCGCACAGGAACTCGCCGATGTTTTTCACGGTAAAGCTCCCGGTTATATCTATACACGGATTGCGAATCCAACTACTACCGCTCTTGAGGCCAGACTGACTCTGCTTGAAGACGGGATCGGCTGCATCGCCACTTCCAGTGGTATGGCGGCCATCGCGTCGGTTGTGATGAATTTAACCAGGGCCGGAGACGAGATAATCGCCGCTACGGGCATATTCGGCGGGACGGTGTCTTTGTTTGAAAATACTTTAGGGCGGTTCGGGATTAAGACTAACTTTGTTGATGCCGTGGATACAAATCAATTCGCAAAAGCTATCAATGACAGGACAAAACTGATTTTCATCGAGACTATTGGCAATCCTCGAATGGATGTGCCTGATATACCGGAGATTGCTGAAATTGCTCATAAGGCCAATCTGCCTTTGGTTGTTGATAATACCGTTACTACACCTTTTCTTATCAGGCCAGTGGATTTTGGAGCTGATATTGTTGTTCACTCCACATCAAAGTTTATTAACGGCCATGGCACAGCCATTGGCGGGGCAATAATCGATACGGGAAACTATAACTGGAGAAAAGGGGCGTTTGACGATATAAGAGCTTTATCTGAAAGAGTAGGTCAATTGGCTTTCCTTGCAAACTTGCGAAACCTGATTTATCGTGATCTTGGCGGTTGTCCTGCTCCGATGAATTCTTTTCTTATGCTGCAGGGCTTAGAGACTCTGCCGGGAAGAATGGTCAAACACGACGAAAATGCAAAGAAATTAGCCCAATTTCTACAGGACCATCCGAAAGTATCATGGGTGAACTATCCGGGATTGACCGACAGCAGATTTAATGACAGAGTTATCAAGCTGTTTGCCGGCCGCGGCGGCGGGTTGCTCACATTTGGTCTTGGCGACAAGCAACGGTCTTTCAGGTTTATCGATTCACTTAAGCTGGCAAAGAACCTTGCAAATCTCGGTGATGCGAAAACATTAGTAGTACATCCGGCCTCTACTATATTTCATGAATTCACCATCGCTGAACAGAATAAAATGGGAGTTGCCGAAGATATGGTTCGTGTTTCGGTCGGTATCGAGGATTTTGAAGATATAAAGGCTGATTTTCAGCAGGCAATAGAAAGAGCTTTCAAGGAGACAAAATGAATCTTGTTATAAATGGCAAAGAGACTAATATTACCGAAGGTTTGACTGTGAATCAACTTCTGGCTCAGGAGAATGTACAGATGCCGGATATGGTGTCGGTCGAACTTAACGGGCAGATTCTAAAAAGAACCAGATTTGAAGAGACAGTACTAAAAGGCGACGATAAGGTGGAATTTCTATATTTTATGGGAGGTGGAAGTGTCTCTAACTGAAAAACAAATAGAAAGATACAGCCGACACATAATTCTGGAGCAGGTTGGCGGTGCAGGTCAGGAGAAACTGCTAAGCTCAAAAGTGTTGATTATAGGTGCGGGCGGTCTTGGTGCCCCGGCTGGTTTATACCTCGCTGCCGCCGGGGTTGGAACAATTGGAATTGTCGATTCCGATAAGGTCGATTTGACAAACCTGCAACGCCAGATAATCCATCATACAAGCGATGTAGGCGTCGAAAAGATCAAATCCGCCGAAAACAAGATGCGGGCAATAAATCCGGATATCACCATCCAGACCTATCAAACCAGAGTGGATGCCAAAAATATATCAGATATTATCCGTAAGTACGATTTTGTAATTGACGGCACGGACAATTTCCCTGCCAAATTTCTTATCAACGATGCGTGTTATTTCGAGAAGATACCGTTTTCACACGCAGGGATTCTGCGGTTCCACGGCCAGTTGATAACTATACTGCCTGGCGAAACCACTTGCTACCGCTGTATATTTAGTGCTCCGCCCCCCGCCAATGCAGCGCCATCGTGTTCGCAAGCCGGCGTGCTTGGTGTTCTGGCCGGAGTCATTGGTTCTTTGCAGGCAACCGAGGCAATAAAGTATGTATTGGGACTCGGCAAGTTGCTGACCGGAACTTTGTTGACGTATGATGCGCTTGAAATGAACTTTCGCGCAGTCAAATTAAACCGTAATCCAAACTGCCCGTTGTGTGGCGAAAAACCACAAATAAAAGAACTGAAAGACGAAGAACAGATTGTATGTGACCTCAAGGACTGTAAATGCTGAAGTTAGAGATTCCAACAAAAATATTCCAACAGATGGTCGCTCAAGCTAAAGCTCTGGTGCCAATCGAGGACTGTGGAATCCTGGCGGGCAGTAACGGTAAAGTCGAGAAGCTCTATAAGATGACAAATACTGATAACAGCAGCACCCACTTTATGATGGATCCGAAGGAGCAGTTCGCGACTGTCAAAGATATTCGCTCGGCCGGACTTGAGATGTTAGCGATATATCACAGCCACCCTGAAACGCCGGCCAGGCCTTCGGCTGTGGATATCAGGTTGGCTCTTACGCCTAATGTGATTTATGTAATTGTTTCGCTGCAGAACAATAACGGTTCTGCAGTCAAAGGATTTCGTATAGCAGGAACTAATGTAGCTGAAGTGCCTATAAGGATTTTGGAAAGATAGAATGAGTAATACAGAAAAACCAATTCTGCATATTCCCCAAAGCGTTGAAGAAGATACTCACGGCTATCGCAGCCGGGTCAAAAAGTTTCTTGACGGCCAAACGTCACCGGTAGCCTTTAGAGCCTATCGAGTACCAATGGGAATCTATGAGCAAAGAACGGCAGGTAAATTCATGGTTCGAATACGTATCGGAGCGGGATTAGTTTTACCGCATCAACTGGAACGAATCGCTCAGTTGAGTAAAACCTATGGCAATGGAATTGTTCACATTACAACCAGGCAGGACATTCAGATTCATGAGGTTGATATCGAAGATACACCTGATGTATTGGAAGGTTTACTTGAAGCCGGGCTTTCTTCACGCGGCGGTGGAGGTAATACCGTCCGAAACGTTACCGCATGTCCGGAAACTGGAGTCTGTCCGGAAGAAGAATTTGATGTCGCTCCATACGCGATTGCAGCCGCAGAATATCTCCTGCAGGACAGAAGCTCATTTAATTTGCCGAGAAAATTCAAATTAGTCTTTTCCGGCTGTTCAAAGGATTGTGCGTTTGCCTCTATAGCAGACCTTGGCTTTTTCGCCCATCTGAAAAACGGAGTGAAAGGTTTTTCTGTTTACGCGGCGGGGGGGCTTGGCTCGAACCCTGCGGTTGCGGTAAAAATAGAAGATTTCATAGAAGCCGAAGAGATTTTCGAAATTGCAGAAGCCGTCAAGAGATTGTTCGACAAATACGGTGACAGAGCAAACAAGCATAAAGCAAGACTGAGATACGTGCTCGCCAGAGTCGGTATTGAAGAATTTATCAAATTATACCGGGCCGAAAGAGATATACTTAA
>CBDURK010000035.1:0-13821 GCA_965369645.1 uncultured bacterium
TTTATTTGTCTAATATTTCTCCGGTTGCCTTGTTCCAACGTATTGTCCGGACATTGATGCGATGGCCTTTTGCGTGACAATCAGTGCAATTATTCTGGCTGGAGGATTTATCAAAAATAGTCTCAGCGCCTGCCAAAAGGGGCTTATGATGCGGCACGTGTTTGATTTCGTTCCTGGGATGACACATCATACAGGTTGGATTGATTCTTTCTTTAGGGTACATGATTTCAGGCGGTGTTATGTTATCTTCATCGCTGCGGTGGCGCTCGGACTCGCCGTGGCACCTTTCGCAACCGATGCCCGCACGTTCATGGGTACGGGCGAGTTTTTCGTCACCGAAAGCGTAATGACACACGCTGCAAAACTCATTGGCGACAAAGGTTTCTTTTTGGGCCTTTCGTTCCGTGGATTGTTCTTTGGCTTGTTTCAATGTAGAGTCGTCAGAGGTCTTATTTTCAAACGAGCAGCTTGCTGCAAAAACCATCAGCAAACTGCTCATGATAAATCCTGCCACTGTCACGACTTGCGATTTCGTGACTTTCATAATTTTTCCTGTTTTTTTCCTTAGTTATTTTGCCGCTCCCTATAAGGCCAACGTTAGTAACTTATCACATTTACTTTCTATTAGACGTATTCCCAGTTTTTTAGCCACTGGTAGTTCGCCGGCAGATTAGCCCATGCATGGTCCATAGCCTCTTCGAGTTCTTTGGCTTCAGCTAAGTCCAATTGTCGGCGTTCCTTGACAGCCTTTACAACATTATCCACCTGTTGAGGATTAATCATGCCCGGGATAGGTGCAGTTATTGCCGGATTGCAGAGGATGTAGCGGATGGCCATACGAGCGAGCCTGTTGTCCTGATCTGCTGTTGGGCTATCAGGCGAGCTATCACCCTTAAACAGCGAATTGCTTGCAAACGGTTTTATACCGAAGAAGCCCACGCCGTATTCCTGTAACGTATCAAACAGGCTTTCTTTCTCTAACACTTTGCTCTTGGCGGTATAGGGTGTAACGACAACCTGAACCACTTCAGGATAGGTCTCGATCATCCATTTGATATGCTTGCGATCGTGTGATGAAAATCCGGTAAAACGAACCTTGCCCTGTTTTCTGGCTTTTTCAAGTGCGCCCATCATCTGGTCAACTTCGGCATTACTGTGTCGTCCGCTTTGCTCGTGCATGGTAATGCGCCAAACGTCCACGTAATCGAGCTTTAGTTTGTTCATGCCCTTATCGAGGGTTCCCAGTAAGGCATCGGCCGTTCGGAACTTTTCGTTTCGCATTTCCTCCTGATACCATGAGAAACCGAGGTGCATGGCTTCACGTCTTCCGCTGAGTGCTTCAGAATAAGCCATAGCTTCCTGCCATGTACAGGCATCAACGTAGTTGATACCGTGTTCTATACATCTTGTGACAACATCGCGGCGATTATTCCTGAAGCCGTCGCTTTCAAGGTCTGCGCTCAGCCAGCTTCCGGTTTTGAACACCCCGGGAACCATTTTATCGACGCGTTTCCAGTGCCCGCCCAGGCAGACAGCCGAAATTGAAAGCCCGGTTTTTCCAAGCGGCCGGTACTCCATGTCCGGGTTGTAGCTGCGGGGTTTCTCTGCTTTACCGAACTGCATACTTTCGCATCCGGCGGCGCCGAGACCTGCAGCAAGACCCGCTGCGGCCGTTGCACCGTTGCGAATAAACTTGCGGCGGGTTAAGTTATCGGCCTTTCCCGATTGCTCTTGCTTTTGGTCCATAATTATCTCCTTTTTTTATCTTGACTGCAATTGCTTCTTAATAGATTATTATCATGTTTTTGTGTTGATTTTCTTGAAACAATTTTTGAGATAGTCTCTCGATTTGGCCAGATTTGCCGACATCACATCAGCTTCCGAGTGGCCGTGCATGAACGGGTTTACATATCCTTTGTATTTAATATCCGCCAGGGCTTGCATCCATGGCACCATATTCGTCGGGCCGATACCCGGAAACTGCTCGGAATTCGGGTAGTTCTGCCAGGCGTAGAAGTATAAAAGCTGCTTTCCACAGATATGTATCGCCTCTGGCACAGAAACTTTGAGGGACTGGATGTGATACGGCGCTAACGCAATGCCCAAATTCGGTGATGTGTTCATATCGACAAACGCCTTGAGCGAATCCAGCGTGCAAAGCAGCGCACCGCCGTGATTTTCGATAGCCAGATACGAGTTATGCTGGGCAGCCAGTTCCGCCAGAGGTTTTAGCTCTTCGATAAACTTTCGCATCCTGGAAGTTAGTTCCTCAGGCTTGCACGGCGGGGCACTACCTCGAACAGCTACACCACCGCCGGCATTGCCCAGCAACTGGGCGTAGGATTCGTAGCCTCCTTTATAGACTGAAAACGAGAACAGTTTAAGTCTATAATCAGCAAGCAGTTTTTTCAGGCCATTCGGCCCTAAGCGTTTAGCTACATCGTCAAGGTGAGGACAGCCATCATGGGCCGACCAGATATCGATAGCTTCAAAACCTAAATTGGAAATTTGCTCACAGGCCTGTTCGATGGGTAACTGCATGTAATGTATCGATGAAGTTGACAGTCGCATTTGCCACTTTTGTGCTGTGGGAGTGACTTCTTTGTTAAGGTCGGCACAAGAAACTGCTGTTAATCCTGCGGCTGTACACGTACCCACCACTTTTAGGAAATCTCGTCGATTCAGTTTTTTTTTCATGGTAGAACTTTTTACAAAACTTTGCAAAATTAGGTGTCGGCAGTTAGCAATGAGTAACATGTCAGTATTTATTTGTCAAATCTTATTTTAATCAAAAACCCTATTTCTACATCGTTTAAGGTCTGGTGTTTTATGCTTGACCTTGCAAAAAAAGAGCCTATAGTCGCGTTTTATGCAACTGTTATAATCATGGTCAATTTTAGAAAGTTTATTATACGGAAAGGAACTGTGATGGGCGAAAAAAAGCAGTCAACAAAACGCATCAATAATCATATAAATCGTCGCGACATGCTTCGAATGGTTGCCGGGACAGGTGCCGCCGGTGCTGCGGCCATAACTCTTGGCTCTTGTGCAACGGGAGAGGGGCAACTGAAACGGGCAGCTACTAAAGGACGAATCAACCATTCGATTGCTTACTGGTGCTTTTCAGAATACTGGGATATTGACAAGACGTGCCAAATCGCCAGGCAGCTTGGCTGCAAGAGCATCGAACTGGTCGGCCCCAGTGACTTTGCCACTCTTAAAAAGTATGGCCTGACTTGCGCGCTGGCTCCAAACGGTATGCCGGATCCTCCATTTGTAAAGGGCTTCAATAATCCTAAATACCACGATATGATTATTACTAAAACCCGCGAAACGATTGACGCGTGTGCCGAATACAAATTTCCCGGCGTTATTGCTTTTACGGGTTTCCGGGAAGACATTCCCGACGACGTCGGCGCTAAAAACTGCGTCGATGGTCTCAAGAAAGTTATCGGCTACGCTGAAAGGAAAAAGATCAATTTGTGTCTGGAGATACTCAACAGCCGTGTTGCGGTCGAGATGAAAGGGCATCCCGGTTATCAGGGCGACCACACCGATTACGTTATGGACATTATCAAGCGGGTCGGCTCACCAAGAATGAAAATTCTTTTTGATATCTACCATATTCAAATCATGGATGGTGACGTAATCTCCCGTCTCCGACAGTACAAGGAATACATCGGCCACTACCACACAGCCGGCAATCCGGGGCGCTGCGAAATCGGCGACAACCAGGAAATAAACTACAGGGCGATTATGAAGGAAGTCGTAAAGACAGGCTACCGCGGCTACGTCGGCCACGAATTCATACCCACGCGAAATCCGCTCGAAAGTCTAACTGAAGCAGTCACCATCTGTGATGTCTGAAAAAGATGAATATAAATAAAAATCCCGTCCCTGCCGAAACAGGGACGGGGTTTAGTTGTTTACTCAATGACTAAATCCGGATTATCAGGCCCGAAATGTTTTAGCATAACAATCGGGTCGGTTCCGGATGGATTCGTGATTTTTACTCCTTCTTTAGCCGCTTGTTCACTGACAAAATATTCGTCGTGAGTCAACTGGCCGTACCTGATAAGCGCCGGAGTTTCTATATCCCACTGTCCTATCGTTCCGTGGCCCTGCATGGTAATAAATCCGTAGCAGGCGCTGTCCTTGATTGTAACGGTCTTGCCGGGCATTACTGTGAGTTCTTTGGCGCTGAAGGTGGTTGACTTATAGCAGATCCAGTTTTCGATATAGCCTTCGGCTTCCATTTCCTTTACCGACTTGACGGGCCTGGGTGCCATGAAGCGATTCTTTGCGAAATCCGGATCGACGTTTAGGTCCCAGTCAATAACGCTTAGAAGCCACTCTACATTTCCTTCCTTGTCTTTAGGGGTATCCTTCCACAATAGTTCTTTCGGCACAACCTGGTCGTGTGTGATGTTCTCATACATCGCAAAGACGTCCGATGCCTTTTGAGGTTCATAAGTGCAAAGACTTCCCGGGGCATGCAGGACACCGGGCGGGACATCCCATCCGGTCCCGACATCGAGACGGTAAGCAGCCGAGAGGCTCGTGATTTTGTTGTCTCTTCCCTCGGCCGCATCCTTAAGGGCTTTGAGAACCTGGTCCTTCGTTACGCCGGGATTGAGGCCGAAGAAGGTATAGGGGAAGTCGCCGCCGTGGTTGTTTGCTTGCGGCGGGAAATAGTAGGCCTCCGGTTTACCCAACTGACCAGTCAGTGCGGCATGCTCATCGCGATGATGAATATGGTGCGGCAGAGCGCCCTTATTATCGAAAAATTTCGAGTACATCGGCCAACGCTTGTGTTCGCTCCAAAGTCTGTCACCGATAATTTCACCCTTAAGCTCATCAACTGCATCTTTGAGCAGAACTTTTTCTGTCTTTCCATTATCTTCGAAGACAATGAAACTCAAACCTTCATTCGGCGAGGTCAAAGGACCGTTGTCCGCCGGTGTTGTCGATGCAAACCAGCGCTCATCAATACCGCCTCGTTCACCGCCAAGGGCATAATAATCGTCCGGATGAAGCTTGATACGCCGACCCGGTACACAAAAGGAACGCGGCACCCAGTTCGGAGCCAATCTTACAATTCCTTTTCCCTGTTCAAGTGCTTTGTTTGCAATAGAATTAGCAGACATAAATACTCCTTAATTCGAAAGTGCAAAAGAGCGAACGTCATAAGTGTAAAAGTGACAGATTACATACGCTCCTGTGCTCATGGTTTTTTTACTGTTTCCCATTTTTTATTTTTCGCTGATTTCAATACTGCGTCACAGACATACTGTGTAGCGAGGCCCTCGCGGAAATTCGGCGTTGGCGGTTTGTCCTCGGCCAGGCTTTGCAAAAATTCAGCCGCCTGGTGGACGAACGTATGTTCATAGCCAATCTGCAGGCCGGGCACCCACCATTTATCCATATACGGCATGTCGCTGTCCGTAACGTGAACCGAACGCCAGCCTCGTACGATAGATTCATCGCTGTGGTCGAAATAGCTGAGACGATGGAGATCATGAAGGTCCCAGGCGATAGACGCCTTTTCACCGTTGATCTCGAAGGTGTAAAGGGCCTTGTGGCCGCGTGCGTAGCGGGTTGACTCGAAATTGCCGAGTGAGCCGTTGTCATAATGGCAAATGAATGTGCAGGCATCGTCGATACCCACAGGCTCGACCTTGCCCGATTCAGCGTGCATGCGCTCTTTCACAAATGTTTCTGTCATAGCACTTACGTCGGTGATGGGCCCGTTATGCCACATAGCCGTATCTATGCAGTGGGCCAGCAGGTCTCCGGTCACACCTGAGCCGGCAGCCTTGACGTCCAGCCTCCATGTTCCCATCCCGCCCTGAGGCACGTCTGTTGATATGGTCCAGTCCTGCAGGAAGTTGGCTCGATAGTGAAAAATCTTTCCAAGCCGTCCTTCATCGATGAGCATTTTGGCTAATGTTACTGCAGGCACGCGCCGGTAGTTGAATGAGATAAGGTTGGGAACGCCTGCTTCCTCCACAACCTTGACCATCTGTTCGGCCTGCGAGACATTCAAGGCCAGTGGTTTCTCACAACAGATAGTCTTGCCTGCTTTGGCAGCGGCGATAGCTATTTCGGCGTGCATGTTGTTGGGTACGCAGATTTCCACTACGTCAATGTTTTCATCCTCAATTACCTTGTGCCAGTCGGTGACGTATGATTTGTATTCCCATTTATCGGCAAAGGCTTTGGCCTCTTCTTCCACTAATCCACAGACAACCTTCAATACAGGATCGTAGGGGACATCGAAGAAGTGTTTGACCTGATGGTAGGCATTGGAGTGCGTCCTGCCCATGAAGCCGTATCCAATCAGTCCGATGTTTAATTTTTTCTTCATTGTAATGATTCCTTATTCAAGTTCTTCGGCTATAAAAAGCATATATGAAATACCAATTCCGAATTCACAACTAAGACGTCCACCCGTGTGCCGCCTGCACTTTGAGCATCACATCGAGGATTGCGTTCCAAGTATCCTGCGTTTCGAGCGTCGCGTTGGAGAACATGCACCCGTCCCAGCAGATGTGCTGGATGCCGCGTGCCGCAGCGTCCTTAAGCCAGTAGCCTGCGCAGCGGACGATGTCGAGTTTGCCGTTGGGGTCGTCGGCTGGGCAGTGCTTGCCCGTCTTGTCGTGCGAACCCGCGCCGTGTACCTCGCCGTCGTTCTGCGCTATGTGGAAGTCGATTGTCCAGGGCCGCAGCTTGTCCACCATCGTTTCGTAGGCGGCGTAGAACTCCTCATCCGAATAGCCGGGTTGCAGCAAGGCATGTTCCGGTGCATTGTAACCCATCAAAAACAGGTACGTGTGGGCCATATCGGCCTGGAAGCCAAGCGTTTCCGGCATTCCGACGGCTTCCAGGAGATCAAGTGTGTCCTTCCAGCTATGATGACCGGCCCAGCATATCTCACCCTCGGCGGCCAGGCGTTCGCCGTGGTCGGCGGCGATCTTGGCTGCTTCGCGGAACGTTTCGGCGATTTTCAAGGTGTTCGCCTTTGGGTCTTCGCCCCATTTTTCGACGCCGAACTCCGCCGAGTCGATCCGGATCACGCCGTACTTGCGCACGCCATGCTCATTGAACACACCGGCGATGCGGCATGCCATTCGCACGGCGCTGAGAAACTTCTCACGAGCCGCTGCATCTCCCATTGCCGAATCGCCGATCGTGCCGGGCCAAACCGGGGCGACAAGCGAGCCGACATTAAAACCATACCCTTGAATCAGGTCGGCGATCTTCTTCAGTTCGTCGTCGCTGGCGTTAGGGTCGGTGTGCGGTAGGAAAAGGAAGTAGTCAATCCCGTCGAACTTCTGGCCGTTCACCTCAGCACCGGCGGTCAATTCAAGCATACGTTCGAGACTGATCGGTGGCTCCTGGTCTGGTTCATTTCCTTTGCCGACCAGTCCGGGCCACATGGCGTTGTGAAGTTTGGGGAGAGTATCTGAACTCATATTTAGCTCCTTTCTGGTTCAGTAGCGTTCATGATAGCTATTGCCTTGCCTTCTCGTGGACCAATCCGACCGCGCCGCCTGGCAGCATTTCCTTCTGGTTTGGCTGGCGGTTACCCTCGAGGGCAACTAATTTGCCGCCCGGATGGATTTCCGGGTCTTGCAGAATAACATTTTGCAGCTATTTGCTAAAAACACAAGAAGATTTTTGAAGTTTTCCCAAGGTATCCGAAGCCTTACGCGGATGGAGTCCGAAATGAGCAAAAAAACCGTAAGAGTATAGTTATCTAATCAAGAATAATATCATCCAACTGGCGTTTTGGTACGTGGTGTTTACCATCGCTATCGCGCCAGTATTTTATATCATCTGTGCCATCAAGGGCTTCGATTTCAACTTGTTCTTTAGGTTTGCCAAGAGCCAGGACAAGAAGTATCTCGTAACGGGATGGTATATCCAAAGCTTTGTGTAGCTTTTGTCTCTGCACCGTACCAATCATGCAGCCACCCAAACCTTTCTCTGTTGCACCCAAGAGAATGCTTTGAGCAGCTATTCCATGGTCACAGCCGGAAGACTGACTTATACGGGTATCGTTGAGTATGATGATGTACGCAGATGGTCTCTCGCCTTTGCATGGTCCCTGCCAGTCTTTGAGATAGCCGGCCCAGCCAAGATGTGGGAATATCAAAGCGTTCTTTTGAGGCTCACAAGAAAGGATATATTTTAGGGGCTGCAAATTAGCTGCGGATGCTGAAAGTCTCGCAAGGTCAACAAGCTCTCGTAAAATCTGGTGTTCCACAGTAACTTCCTGGTAAAAACGCCTATAGGTCCTATTCTGTATTACTAATTCTCTTATCATCATAATCTCACCTATTGGAACGATGTTGTTATTTGTCCTGCTTCTGAATAGTGACATCGAGCTTTTGGTTTTCAGATATAATCAGCTTTTTTGTGAGGGTGATTTCGAGACGGTTGTCTTTGAGTTTGTAGCTGCTACTTACGGCTTGGCGGTCCAACGTTACGACCGCTCTGACTTTATGGAAATCCTTTGGAACCTCAAAGGCAAGTGTTTTGAGATTTAATTTGCCCCAGCGCAGGTCAATTCGGTTTCGTTGGATTTTGCTGTCCCGCTTCTGGGTAAATAATCCCCAGCCCACGGCGGCTGTGAAGGCTGCACGGAAGTTTTCCGGTGTTATCTTTGGCGCAAAACCGAGATGTCCTTTGGGACCATGATATTCGTAGCCGGCAAGGGCTGTATAAACACCCCAGCTTGCCATTGCTCTGGCGTAGTGGTCGCCGCACTCGACCTCGTTGAAGGGATTATGTTTGGACGGATGGTAGCGATCGTGGACGCCGCGGCAAATCATAAGTGCCTCGTCAAGCATTCCTTCCCAGACCATGTGGCCGGCTACCTGGTACTCAATTCCCGTCCACACTTCGCTCTTGTAGCGAACGCCTTCTTTATGGTACGGACTCTTTGGCCATGTGCAGGTAAAAAGACCCGCCTCGCCGTCTCTGGCAAACCAGCGTTCCGGTTTATATTCGGCATTATAAGGCCCGATATCCGGGGCCCAGTTATACTTCCATATCGATTGCAGCGTCTTTTTAACATGCTGCGGCGGATAAATGTAACCTAAGCCGAGCTGGTGCGCCCAGCCCTGTCCGAAAAGTTGGTCGGACAGACACCCTTTCGCGTATTGATATTTCGGATGCTTCTGCAGGTCAACAAGCTGGATGAAGTATTCACCGTCCCAGAGCCGTTCGACGGTAAGTCGGGTGCCGCTTTCGAATATTTTTCGGCAGCGTTTTGCGAACTGTTCATCGCCCATATCTTTTGCCATTTCTTCGGCGGCACGGAGTGCAGCTAAATACAGCGAGCCGACAAATGTGTTCGGCCCTTCGAAGTTAATATCGTATGTATTATGCTGGCTGTTCTCGATAAGGCCGTCATCATTGCCATCCTGTTGTATGGAGAACTCAAGGGCCTTCTTAATACTTGGCCAGTTCCTTTTCAGAAAGTTGAAGTTGCTGGATGCCTGATGTTCACGATAGGCTTTAAGCACGCTGCCGCATTGCCCGTCGGCGGCGTAAGCGCGATTACTCCTGAAGCCGACCAGGCCGCTCTCGGAGTCAAAACCTTCGCCAAAGTCCTGCATTTCTCTGGCGCTACGCTCAAGCTGTGGGAAAAGACGTGCAGGCGCATGAGAATAGTTCCACACGTGGGTACAGGTGCCTGCACAACAGCCGACACCTTCCCATGCCCAGAATCGCCCGTTCTTCCACCACTGGCATGTCCCGGTTGCCAGATTGCTTACCGTAGAGTGAATACGGAAAAGCAGCCACTGTGGAAGCGTGCTGTGCTCGTAATAGGTCTTGTGCCACTTGTCTGTATTTCCTGCGAGACGGTTGTAATTATCGAGAACATAATGTGCAACATCGGTAGCATTGTTGAAATGGTTGACGTACTGGTGGCCGTTTGAGTAGTTCGGGAAAAACCAGACTAATACAAAAGTGAAAGTGCGAGTGGCGCCTGGTGCTAATTCCACATTGTGAGCAGCCAAAGCTGTACTTTGTCTTTTTGTAACAGGCCAGGTGACATTCTCCTTCGAGTATAGTTTGACATCTCTATCCGGGATAGATGCAATATGCTTGTTAACCTCATGAGGTTGAATTGCCTCATTCGAGAGAGCCAGAACCATCGAGCCGTAGTCAGGGAGTTTGTCGAGCGGTCCCATCGGCCCTTTGTGCGGCTCATCCGACAACTCTATCTGGTCAATGTTAATATGTCCCCAGCCGCCTGAAAATTTATCGACGATTTGAATATTCGCTGTTTTGCCCTCAAACTGTTCTACGTTCCAGAAGTACCATTCGAGTTTTTCGTTGCTCTTACCGGTTGCCGTGCGTACAACTTTATCGTCGATAAGCAAATTTATACAGGTTTGGTTTGAGTGATTGCCTCCGCCGATTAAGAAGTTGACGAATTTCCGCGAGATTTTGAAAGGCGGCGACGTAAGCGTGCCGTGTGGTTTGTCACCACCTAAGAATGTATTAACAAGCCCTTTGCCGAGAAAGCCGCTTACCTCCTGCTGGCTTGCCAGTGTGCCATTGGCAGGGCCTTTGCCAAACGCTTGTCCTGTTGCTTTCCAGTTATTGTAGTCTTTGCCCTCGAAATCGGCCATGACAATTTTGGGTCGAGGCTCTACGGTTCCTTTGGGTGCCGGCGCCTTCTCGGCGGTATGCACAATCAGTGTCCGATTCTTTTCATTGACAATCCGGCTACGACGAAGAGCATGCACCGCGTTTCCTGAGTCAATGAGAACGGCGTTCTCAAGCCACCCTAAGAGACTTACAGAGAGTTTTTTGGATGATGCATTTCGGACGCTGATACGGAATATTGTTGCAGGCAGGGCGGAATCTTTTGCGTTGAGCGGAATAAAAGGTGAATAAGCTTTCAGTGAAACGCTAACAGGGAAACCATCTTCACGATATCGAACGTTGCCAATGGGGTATAAACCTGCGAATTCCACTTTCCCGAAATTCTTGTTCAATGTCTTCGCAAATGTCTTGCCATCCTGCTTTACAATCACGGCAAAACCGGAGTCCACCGGCGAGCCGGGCCTATAAGTGCGGTAACATTCCAAACCGTATCCTGTGAAAATGTGTTTATTGAATATTTGCCAAAGGCCAAGCGTTCCGTCGCCGCGCAGGTAGAGCTGTCCTGTTGCGATGCCTCCTACGGGCATGCCTATCGTTTCAAGCTCACCGCCGCTATAGACTTCTCGCCGGCCCCGTTTAAAAAGAAGCTGCACCGCATCCTTGGATAGATTTTTATCTTCGGGAACCAGATGTTTCGCTTGCTTTTCCTGCGCGACGACTGGATTGAGGGCTGTACCTTCGATTTTAATTGCCAGCAAGGTGGGCTCTACGATATGCAGATTATTCAAAAGGGGCTCGGTATATCTGATGTCTCCGTACTCGGCCTGATTGAAATGATGCTGCTTGCCCACGTGATTGTTCCAGTCCACACCTTCTGTCAAGAATCCGTATTGTCCGTGATGATGTTTAGCTATGGCCCGCAGGATTGTAAGTGCATCGGCAAGATACGATTGATTTTTGGTGTCTGTATAAGCTTCGATATATGCCAGTGCCGCCTCGGCGTTTTCCCAAAGGTAAGATGTATCCCAGCTTTTCTCCATAAAGAGCAGTCCTTTGGTCTGTACACCGTTTCTATCCTCTCTCATCTTAAACTGTTCAAGACCCGCGAGGCATTTATCAAAAGCGAAAGCACTGATATTTTTGTCATCGAGCAGGCTGGCCGCCTCTCTCAATACTCGAAATGCCACGGAGTATGTAACGTTTTCATGCTCATCATAAGTATCGTGATTGATGCTTCCGAAAAAACCTCCCGCTTCCATAAAAACATCGATCTTTTTTCTGATTATGTCTGAATAGTCTGCAATGCCTCGTTTCGAGAGACCAGCGTAGAGTTGAATAATGAATAGTCCGTCACCGCTTTTTTCGAATAAGATATCTGAGTCTCCGTAGGCGTTTTGGGGATAGTGCTTGCCACCGGGTTCGCAGCGACGGGGAAACCAGCCGTTCGATGTGGATTTTACGTTCGTGTTGAGCCATTCTGCTGTCTTTATAGCCGCGTCTCGCATTTTGCGTTTTCGCGCACCATCAAGCTTATCGCTGAAAAGAAGGAGTTGGTACGCGACTTTTGCCATCGAGCCGGGACAAAACCAGTTATTCTTGTGCTGGTAGTTAAGGCAGAATTGATTGGTTGTGGTTTCGCGGTAGCCGGTTATAAAACCTGTTTCATAATCGATAAAACCATTCTCCAATACATGATCGAGCAGTGAGAGAGCTTTTTTCTCCAGAGATGGATTTCTAACATGCCTGGCGAACAAATAAATTTCATAAGCACCGCCGACAGCATTTGCCGCCCAGCCCGGCCCTTCGAGATTTCCGAAATCATGCCAGCCCATTATATTTCCATCCTGGTCAACAAAGCTGGACTTAGAACAAAGATGCCCCTTATAAGAAACCAAAGTGAACTCTGCGAATCTGACTGAGTCACGAATGGAATCAAAGATTGTATAAGATGGGTTCTCCGGCAGATAAAAACCGGCCTGTGCTAATTGGCCATAAGCAAAAATATTGTACAATACGAATCCAATTATGAAGGGAGAAATCCGGGACCTTTTCATCTTGTACTTCCTTTCTTTATGCGAGAAGGTTAAAGCAGACAAATTTATTGACCCTCGAAATTTATTTCAGGCTCCCGAATTTTAATAAAAAAAGCCCTTCTTTGCCAATATGTTTCGTAAAAAACATGCTATGGCAAGGAAGGGCCTGGGTTTTTGGCCGGATTGCTCTTTTATTTGGTAGCGTATTTTACAGAGCAACCGTAAGGTTTGGTGTTCGAGATGCTTACAGCTTTGCCGGAGGTAAGCTCCGCTAAAACATTATCGACATAGTTGACCACGCCTTCTTTCTTTTTGCCTAAAGGTGAATCGTCAATTGCACCGTCATAAGCAATCCTGCCTCTGGGATTGATAATGAATATGTGGGGCGTAGTCTTGGCGCCATAAGCTCGGCCAACTTTTCCCGACCTGTCATCGAGTATCGAAAACGGCAATTTATGTTTTTTGGTGAATGTTTTGTTTGCCGCCGGAGTTGTATGGTTCGTGCTGTTTACCGCAAGCCAAACAACGTTTTTGCTTTTGTACTTTTTCGCAAGACTGGCCATCGTGTTTTTGGTTTCATAATGATACCGAGAGAAGGGACATTCCATGTTGAACCATTCAAGAACAACGGTTTTGCCTCTGTAGTCGGAGAGGTTTACTGTTTTACCGTCAAAGCTGTTTAGTTCAAACCCAGGTGCTATTATAGCCGAGCTTTGGATTTCTCTGGCTGGTCGCGGCCTTGGCGGTCTGTCCAATCTTTCAGGTCTTTGCTGTGGTCTTCCCGGTCCCCTTAGTTTCGCAAGCTGCTGTTCGATTGCTCTGATTGCCGTCATTCGTTCTCTGGCTGCTTTTACCATTTTCTCTCTGAGCTTAGCACGTTCTTCTTCGGATAGGTCTCGAAATCTTCCTCGGTCTTTAGCCTCGATACTTAGTACGGCAGCTTTTAATTTGGCAACCTGTTTTTCAATTGCACTGATTGCTTTGAGCTGCTGCTCTCGAGAGAGACTGATACGTCCGCCAAATCTTTGCTGCATTTCGGCCCGGAATTTCTTCCTTTCGGGCTCGGACAGATTCATAAATTGTTCTCTTCTTTTCTGCATTTCAGCTCTGAACTTTTCTCTTTCGGCCTCGGGCATATTCTGGGCTCTTAGCCTCATATTCT
>CBDURK010000036.1:0-13727 GCA_965369645.1 uncultured bacterium
GTTAAAGCTGCATGTCAGGCGCGGTTTGCAATCGCTTTCCTTACTCGTTCGGGAGCCATTGAAGGTAAGTATATTTGGAGCAGGAAGAATGATACCGATTGAAGAAGCTCTTAGAACTGTTTTGAATTCAGCTCGCAGACTCGGCAGCGAGCATGTCGATATCACCCTTGCAATAAACCGGATATTGGCTGAGGATGCCAAATCGGATATGGACATGCCGCCATTCAACAAATCTGCAATGGACGGTTATGCCTGCAAAAGAGCTGATTTGGCCCATGAGCTTGAGGTGATTGAAACCATCCCTGCGGGATATACATCCACGAAATCTATCGAGTTGAGCCAGTGCGCAAAAATCATGACAGGCGCCGCAGTGCCTCAAGGCGCCGATTGTGTCGTTATGGTTGAGTTTACCGAAAATCCCACAGATAGCACAGTTCGATTTGTCGGTGAAAATACGGCTGACAATATTTGCCAAAAGGGTGAAGACGTTAAAGCCGGCGATGTCGTTCTGCCCAAAGGTATGCGCATCAGGCCGCAGCATATTGCGGTCCTTGCTTCGGTTGGTTGTGTACAGCCGGTGGTTTATAAAAGGCCGAGGGTTGGGATACTTGCAACGGGCGATGAATTGGTACAGCCGGCGTCCATGCCGGGGCCGTCACAAATAAGAAACAGCAACAGCTTCCAGCTTACTGCGCAGGTTGAAAGTATGGGTGCAGTTGCGAAAAATTACGGCATCGCCAAAGATACGGACAAGGCCATTGATAAGATGTTCAAAGAAGCGGTTGAGGAAAACGATGTGGTTCTCGTTTCCGGCGGAGTCTCGATGGGAGATTTCGACCTTGTGCCGGGAATATTGAGGCAAAATAACATAAATCTTTTGTTCGAAAAGGTGGCGATAAAGCCGGGAAAACCGACTGTCTTTGGTCTCGCAGAAAATGTCTATTGCTTTGGATTACCCGGCAATCCGGTATCGACATTTGTACTGTTCGAGATTTTGGTTAAGCCTTTTCTTTATAAACTGATGGGCTATAATTACACGCCAGATACTGTAAAGATGCCATTGGGTGAATCCTTCAGGAGGAAGAAGACGGAAAGGCAAACTTGGATTCCGGTTGTAGTTACGGATGCCGGTATGTTGAAACCTGTGAGCTATCACGGTTCGGCACATATTAATGCGCTCTGCATTGCGGACGGACTGATTAGTATTGGTGTTGGTGTTGCGGAAATTGAAGAAGGAACGGTTGTTCCGGTCAGGTTGATTTAAACAGAAAATTGCTTTTTGGTATTGTAAGCGATGAGCGTTGATTATCTTAGAATTTCTGTTACGGATAGATGCAATCTTAGGTGTGTTTACTGTAATCCTTTGGGTGATTGCGGTTTCTTCGAGCACAAGGAGATTTTGCGGTTCGAGGAGATAGAACGCATAACCGAATTATTTACCGAATGCGGGATAAGCAAGATTCGTCTTACCGGCGGTGAGCCGTTGGTTAGAAAAGATATTGTCCGGTTGGTTGGAAAGCTCGCAGCGATACCGGCTGTTGATAGCCTGGCACTAACAACTAATGGTGTGCTTCTTGAAGGGCTCGCTGGGCAACTTAAAGCCGCAGGCTTACATCGGGTTAATATTAGTGTTGATTCGGCTCGAAGAGACAGCTACAAGAATATTACCGGATTTGACCTGCTGCCGAAAGTGACCAAAGGAATCTATAAAGCAATAGAAGTCGGTCTGGCGCCTGTTAAAATCAACAGTGTTATAATAAAAGGCGTCAATGACAGCGAAGAGCAGATTGCGGCACTCGCAGGAATGAGCATTCGTTTACCTCTTACCGTCAGATTTATAGAGTACTGCCCGACGGGTAAACACACAAATCCGGCGAGTGATTATTTGCCCAACAATCAGGTTCGTGCTATTATCGAGCACAAATATGGGCCGCTTTTTAGTGTCATTGAGAGCGATAATCTTGGCCCTGCTTTGAATTTTAAGATTAGAGATTCAGTGGGCGCCATAGGTTTTATAAGCGGACGAACGTCAATATTTTGCTGTTCGTGCAATCGATTGCGGTTGACCAGTGACGGAAGGCTCTTGCCGTGTTTGTATTCTGCTCATACTTACAATCTTAAAAAACTTATCCGCAGCGGAGCAAGTGACCGGCAAATTCGGGATTTGCTGAGCAGGATAATAAATGAAAAGAGTAACTATACGAAACTGAACTCATTGAAAGAAGACTTTTCAATGTGCAAAATAGGAGGTTAAGAGCTGTGTCGGACAATAGTGGAATGATGGATGTAAGTATCAAAGAGATTACCCTGAGAACCGCAAGGGCAAGCGGCACAATTGTCCTTGGTGAAGAAGCCTTTCAAACTGTCAGGCAGGGTGCTTGTATCAAGGGGGACGTGCTTGCGACTGCAAAAGTGGCCGCCGTTAATGCGGTGAAATCCACCCCGGCGATAATTCCTATGTGTCACCTTATCTTGATTGAAGCGGTTGATGTCAACTTCGATCTGAGTGAGCAGGACAAGTCAATTACAGCAACTGTGAGAGTTAAATCCTCGGGCAAGACGGGCGTAGAAATGGAAGCTCTTGTAGGAGCAGGTGCGGCGTGCCTTACTATCTATGATATGCTGAAGTACAAAGGCAAGGATATGGTCATAACTAACGTAAAATTACTTGAAAAAACTGGTGGAAAAAGTGGCGACTACAAAAGGCAGGATTAAAGCGATATCGGTTTCACAAGAAAAAGGTACGCAAAAAACGAATGTACCTAGAGCTGAATTGAAGACAGACTTTGGTATTGTCGGGGATGCTCATTCGGGTAATTGGCACAGACAGGTAAGTTTACTTGCACTCGAATCCATAGATAAAATGATTGCAAAAGGCGCAAAAGTCGCGCCCGGCAATTTTGCCGAGAATATAACGACAGAAGGCATCGACCTGTGTGCTTTGGAAATGGGCAGCATACTGAGGCTTGGTGCTGAAGTTGAGCTTGAAATAACACAGTTTGGGAAGAAATGTCATAGCCATTGTGAAATCTTCGAGCAGATTGGCGACTGTATCATGCCGCGAGAAGGTATTTTTGCAAGAGTGGTTAAGGCAGGGGCAATAAATGTTGGTGACCTTATAGAGATTATTACCAATGAAAATTAAGGTAGCTGTATTGACAATCAGTGATAGTTGTACTGAAGGCAGCAGAGAGGATGTAAGCGGGCAAACCATCATAGATATGCTCTCTGAAGAGACTTTTGAGGTATGCGAGAAGAACATTGTCGCTGATGATCATGAGGAAATAGTCAACGTTCTAAAGAAACTTTCGGATGAACAGGGTATTGATGTGGTGCTGACTACCGGCGGGACGGGATTGGGACCCCGTGATGTTACACCGGAGGCAACCGCCTCTGTGTGTGAAAGAATGGCCCCTGGTTTTAGCGAAATTCTCAGAATCGAAGGTTTCAAGAAGACACCCAAAGCAATCTTGTCACGGGGTATCTCTGGTATGCGGAAGAGCACCCTCATAATTAATCTGCCTGGAAGCCCCAAAGCTGTTCGGGAATGTTTGGAAATAATTTTGGATGTCATACCTCATGCTGTGAAAATGATGCGTGGTGGGGGACATTAACAAAAAAACACTGTTCCGACAATCCGGGAATGTGCTTATAATATGACAGGTAAAAGCTGGCATTGCGCCGGTCGGATTTGGTCTGGGAAAACCATGTTTAGTGGAGGATAATTATGGATGCCAAAATTACTCTGATCGTTAACGGTGATGAAAGAAAAGTCGTTACCGACCCGGCACGGTCTCTTCTTGATGTCCTGCGAGAGGAGTTCCATCTAACCGGCACCAAATACGGCTGTGGCGAAGGGCAATGTGGCGCCTGTACGGTGTTGATGGATGGCAAAAAAACTCTCTCCTGCATCACCCCGGTTGCCAGAGCTGATAAGAAAAAGATTACAACAATCGAAGGATTTGCCGATGGAGATTCACTTCATCCCATTCAGCAGGCTTTCCTTGACGAGGGAGCGATTCAGTGTGGATACTGCAGTTCCGGTATGATATTGGCTGCTGCTGCGCTTCTTAAAAATAATCCTAAACCAACGGATCAACAAATCACGGAAGGGATGAATGGCAATATATGCCGGTGTAACGGATATACGAAAATAATAAATGCCGTTCGCCAGGCTGCGTCGCAAATAGCGGAGGTGAAAATACCATGATAGAAGACACTTCTACAAAAGAATTGTTTGAACCTCATTGTACCGACTCTGTCGAGGCCACGGACTCCGGGGTCAAATTGACTCGCCGAACATTTGTTCAAATGCTGGGCTCAGGGCTTCTTATTACGGTAACTCAAGGTGTTTCTCTCGGTCAGCGAGGCCGTAGCGGCAGCCGATTGTCTGTTGCGGCACGGCTCCACCTAAATCCGGATGGCTCAATAACTGTTATGACCGGCAAAGTCGAGGAAGGCCAGGGTTCACGGGCGGAACTTGCCCAGGCAGCCGCGGAAGAGCTGCGGGTTTCCGTTGATCGGATCCGTATGATAATGTCTGATACGGCTCTGGTACCTGACGATGGGATAACCGCCGGCAGCCGGACAACACCTGTTAATGTCCCGGCTGTGCGCCGAGGTGCTGCGACTGCACGCGAGCTTTTGACGAAGCTTGCGGCTGAAAAATGGAAGGTGGACTCTGGCGCCCTGGATGTACGCAATGGCATTATCACGCACAAGACAACGAGAAAGACAGTCACCTATTCCGACCTGGCCAAATTAAAGGATGTCACCGAGGCATTCAAACAAACTATATCCTCTGATGTGGTAGTTACGCCTGTTAGCCAGTGGAAATCGCTTGGCACTTCGGTTCCCAGGCCAAATAGCCGGGACATAGTTACTGCAAAACACCGTTACCCTTCAGATGTTGTTCGCCCTAATATGCTTTACGGGAAAATCCTGCGTCCGGTCTCTTATGGAGCTACGCTCGAATCAATCGATCTTTCCAAAGCCGAAGCTATGAAAGATGTAGTTGTTGTTCGGGATGGACAGTTCGTTGGATGTGCTGCGCCCTCGACATTTCTTGCGAATCGGGCTCTGGAGGCTGTTGCAAAAACCGCATCATGGAAAACTGTTTCTCATCCGTCGAGCAAAAATCTGTATTCACACCTTAAGAAAAATGCCCGTACAGGTGGAAGGTCGCGTCCCAGAACCAGTGGTTCCGTTGAAAAAGGTTTCGCAGATGCAAGCAAGGTTCTGAGTGAAACTTACGAAATTGCTTATGTTCAGCATACCCCGATGGAGCCAAGGGCGGCAACAGCAGAGTGGGATGATGGAAAGCTGACTGTCTGGACTGGCGTAGATGGCCCCCAGCGGGTGCAGGGGAACTTAGCTCGCACTTTCAAACTCCAGACCGACCGAGTCCGCGTAATTGTACCGGATATGGGCGGTGGATTCGGGGGCAAACATACCGGCGAGGCGGCCGAAGAAGCTGCTCGATTGGCCAGGGCGGCAGGGCGTCCCGTGGCTGTTCACTGGACACGGGCAGAGGAGTTTACCTGGGCCTACTTCCGACCGGCAGCAGTAATCGAATGCAAAGGGGGGCTGGATGCGAATGGTTCTCTTATAGCATGGGACTTTACCAACATCAATGCCGGTGGTTCAGCTATCGATTCACCATATACTATCGCCAATAAAAAAATTCTATCGACGAGGTCCGACTCTCCTTTGCGCCAGGGTGCATACAGATGCCTGGCTGCAACAGCCAACAATTTTGCCAGAGAGTCCTTTATGGACGAGCTTGCCGCGGCAGCCGGGGCAGACCCGCTTGCCTTTAGACTTGCCCGTCTTGAGAATCAGCGCATACGAACCGTACTGGAAGCCGCTGCAAAACACTTTAATTGGTCGGCACGTAGAAAGAAAGTAACTTCTGAATTAGGTGTAGGGCTGGCCTGTGGTACGGAAAAGAATTCCGTCGTGGCGGCCTGTGTGGAAGTGAGTATTGACCGCAGGCGGGGTGAGATAAAAGTAAATCATGTCTGTGAGGCGTTTGAGTGCGGACCTGTTATAAATCCCGCAAACCTGCTTTCACAGGTACAGGGCTGTATCATGATGGGTTTGGGTCCTGCGCTGCGTGAGGAAATGCAGTTCGAAGACGGCAAAATATTGAACGCCGGCTTTTCAGGATATAAAGTGCCTCGTTTCAAAGATGTTCCTAAAATCGAAGTGCATTTAATTAACAAGACTGACATACCATCGGCGGGTGGCGGAGAGACACCCATTATTGCCATTGCTCCTGCTGTCGCGAATGCAGTCTTTGCTGCTACCGGTATCCGTGTTCGTTCCATGCCAATGCAAAGCGCCTTGTTCAGGCAGTTATAATGGATTGAATACCGAGGATAGAAAGATGTATGGAAATCGCTGCTCTATAGATGTCAACCGGAAAATCGTAGAATTCATCGATCGCGGCCGGTCTTTCGCAGTGGCTTTGATACTCAAGGTGGAAGGGTCCACTCCGCGTAAAGCGGGAGTAAAAGCAGTCATCGATAAGACAGGTAAAATCTGGGGAACACTCGGTGGAGGTCAGGTGGAGGCTGAAGCTCAGCGCCGAGCAATTGAGGCATGCAAATCGAAATATCCAGTCGTTTTTGACATGAATCTCTACGGTGCTGACAGGGCCGATGACGTTCCTATCTGTGGAGGATCTATGCGTCTTCTCATCGATCCGACGCCTGAAAAAGACAGAGCGCCTTACGCCCGGGTGGCCGAGGCTATGTTGCAGCGGCAACGAGGTGTTATGATTACTATTGTGCGCAGTGCTGAGCATACGGAAGTTCAGTCTCAATGGTTCCCACAGGAGGATATACCTTTGGATGCAGCCTTTCCGGGTACAGACAACATTCACTGCTGCCTGGCTAACGAGAGACCGCAGTTGTTCTCAGAAAGCTCCGAAAACCCAAAGGTCTTTACGGAAGTTTTGGTTGAGCCGGTGATTCCCAGACCTCTTGTAATAATAGCAGGGGGGGGGCACATAGGCCAGGCACTTGCACTTCAAGCCAGCCTTATTGGATTCGATATTACCGTCATAGATGACCGGCCGGAATTCACCGACCCGGCCCTTTTTCCGGAAGGGACGACAACCCATGATGGTGATATTCCAAAACTTATTACTGCTCAGCCCATTGCAGGTGATACATATTTAGTACTTGTCACACGTGGGCACAAGCTGGATGCAGAGAGCCTCGAAGCATGTATTCATACTCCTGCCGCTTATATCGGCATGATTGGCAGCAAGCGAAAAGTAGCTCTGATTCGTAAGGATTTTATTGAATCCGGCCTTGCCACTGAAAAAGAATTTGACCGGATTCACGCGCCAATAGGGCTGGATATAGGTGCTGTTACCGTACCGGAAATTGCTGCGAGTATTACTGCTGAGTTGATAGCTGTCCGCCGCAAAAGAAATCCTGACTTGTCAACAGGCCTGAAGGGACTGCAATGATTTGTGCGATAGTTCTTGCTGCGGGCCGCTCACGCCGAATGGGCGCCCAGAAACTGCTCTTGCCATTCGGCAGTAAAACAGTCATTGCCCACATAGTTGATCAGTTTACTGCAAGCTCTGTTGATGAGGTTTATGTGGTTGTGGGTTGCCAGGGGAAACAAGTAAGCCATGAATTGTCCGGTCGGTCGGTTTCCATCGTTAATAATTCCAACTACAAATCCGGCATGTTATCTTCCGTGCGTTGTGGCCTGCACGCCATATCGCAGCAATGCAGAGCGGTTTTAGTTGTACTGGGTGATCAGCCGTCTGTCACTATAAAGCTAATCGACCAAATGCTGCAAAATTTCACTTCCACTGAAAAGCAAATCCTCGTGCCTCTCTACAATGGCAAACGGGGACATCCCATCATGTTTTCAGCGGCTTATCGTAAAGAGATTTTAACGCACTACGATAATGTTGGTTTGCAGGGGCTTCTGTACGCCCACAAAGATGATATCTTTGAGTTATCTGTGACAGCTTCAGGAGTCCTGTCGGATATGGATTATCCCCAGGACTATCAACGGGAGCTTGCCTTACTTAAAGAAAGAAACGAAGAGGATATCCCCTTCGAAGACCAGACGAAGTAGATGTCACTCACTAACATCCATATCTGATGAATGCTCAAAACAGTAATCTTTAATAGCAGTAATAAACGTTTCTCCGTATTTTTTATATTTCTTTTCACCCACTCCTTTAACATCGAGAAAGGTATCAAGAGCCACCGGTCTTTTTCTGGCCATATCTCTAAGTGCGCCATCACCAAAAACTATATACGCGGGAATTTTCTTTTTGCCGGCAATTTTTGATCGTAATTTTCTTAATGCCTCAAACAGTCCCTTATCTACACCTTCCCATGAATCCGTAGCGACCTTCGAGACTTTAGCTTTTTGAAGGGCTGGTTTGAGCAACCGTGGAGTTTGCCGGCCTCTTAAAACAGTGCGCCCATTTTCAGTAATTCTCAGGACATTATATTCACCGTACTTTTCAATGTAGTCCTGGCCGGTAAGCTGTTCGATCCAGTGGCGCACAGTGTGTTTTGAATAATCGTCAAGCAGGCCATAAGTACTCAGCATATCATGATTGTTTTCTATGATCCGTTTGTCCCTGGAGCCAATCAATACTAAAGCAACATAGCCGCCCCCATATCTCTGGTCAAGGCGAAGAATGCAGGAAAGTATTTTCTGTGCAATTATCAAGGCATCATCAATATACTCGAATTCACCAAGACACATATCACATGCGTTACAGTTTTCTGTATCAAGGTCCTGGCCAAAATATCGAAGGATAGCTTTGTGCCTGCATACCCCTGCGGTGCAGTAGCTATACATATTGCCAAGCTTGATCATAGCGATTTTATAAGCTTCCTCGGGCATGTCACTCATCAAACTCTTCCAGGTGCCATAGTCACCGCCTGAATAGAACAAACAGCAGTCCGCCTCCAGACCGTCACGCCCGGCTCGTCCGCTCTCCTGCTGATAGTGTTCGAGAGATTTTGGCATGCCTGTATGAATGACATAACGGACATTGGATTTATCTATTCCCATGCCGAATGCAACCGTGGCTACTATAATATCTGCTTTTTCACTGATGAACAATTCCTGATTTTTCTTGCGGTCGGCAGCATCCATCCCTGCATGATAAGGAGCCGCACTATAGCCTCTACTTTCCAACTGAGTACACATCCCATCAACATCCTTGCGCCTGATGCAGTAGATGATTCCTGATTCTCCTTTATGCCGGTCAATTACAGAGCAAACCTGCTTGATAATATTGTTTCGCGGCTGGACCTTATATATCAGGTTTGGTCGATCAAATGAGCCTACCAGTATTTGGGGATTATTAAGTTTTAACTGTTCTGCAATATCCCCTCGCACATGATCCGTAGCGGTGGCGGTATAAGCGGCAATAGTAATACCACCAAACAGCTTCTTCAGCAATCCCAGTTGTCGATACTCCGGCCTGAAATCATGCCCCCACATGCTTACGCAATGCGCCTCATCTATTGCGATAAACGACAATTTAGTCTTTCGCAAAACCTCAAGGAAATTTTCTGAAACAAGTCGTTCAGGGGAAAGGTAAAGAAGTTTAAGCTCGTTTTTTTTAATCTTCGCAAAAACATCATTCTGTTCTGATGCCGAAAGCGAGCTGTCAATGCGTTCCGCCTCTACTCCACACTCTTTTAGTGCATCTACCTGATCTTTCATCAGAGAAATCAAGGGAGAAACTACAACCGCAAGCCCCGGTATTGTTACTGCCGGCGCCTGGAAACAGAGAGATTTGCCCCCTCCGGTGGGAAGAACCACAACCGAATCAATACCACTGCTGATGCACTCCATTGCCTGTCTCTGCAACGGCAGGAAACTCTCAAATCCCCAATATTGGGCTAATGCTCTTTTGATTTTCTTCATACGAGCTAAATATTAATTTTTGCAAAGGATCGGGATTATTTATTCGATTTCCTCGGTATCCAGATACGGCACGGTTCTTCTACCGAAGATAGACAAGAGCTTTCCTGCAATAAAGCCGGCAAGCACGGCAATTACGACTGTTATTCCAATACCTGCAAACTGTGTTGATGCGGTGCCTTTAACAACGAATACTGCGGCAATGCCACCGAGTAGCCCTGGCAGGCCATGGAGGTACATAACGCCGCATGTATCGATGCCCTTTACCAGTTTTTGCAATTTATCCTGGATGACAGCAAAGCCGAATGTTGACAACCCGCCTGCCAACCCACCAATAACAAAAGCAATCGTCGGACTTGTGATATCGCATGTCGAACCTATCGCCACACCACCGGCCAGGGCGGCGTTAGCTATATCAGCGATACAAATCTTGCCCCGCAGACCAACCGATGTGAAGTAAGTTGCTAAAGTGGAGCCCGACAAGGCGAGTATAACATTTATCGCCGTCATGGGAACCACCTCCGGCTGGACCAGTGCTGCACAAAAACTCGGCCAGAAAATCCATAAGAGCATACTGCCGAGCATGAGAACCTGTCACTTGTAGAATCCGATTCGATCGGTGTTTCAAATTCGGTTTTTGTAGTCATGGTCATCAGGAGCCCCAAGCCAAAAAAAGCGCCAAAGGCGTGAATCACTATCGAACCGCCTGTGTCAACAAAACCTTTAATCAACCTTTCAAGAACCAGCCATTCATTCAGTATATAACAGGGGATAAAAATAATACCCAGAATAATGTATTGGCTTATCTTTAGTCTGCCCAGAACAGCACCTGTACATATTAGCAGACTGGCGGCGGCAAATTCAGCCAGAATCAATTTTTCAATATCTATCTGGCCTGGTTCGCCAAAAATGCCCCAACTTTTTATGAGCATATATAGTGGGATGGCGGTACTTACGAGCAGGTATGTCGCAGTGACGGCTGAAAGGCCGTACTTTTTCACAAAGACCATTAAGAAACCGAATCCAGCCAGAAGCATTACCATGATATGGATACTGCGATTGTACATTTGAACATCTACTACATCTGTCAATAGCGTAGCTTGCGATTTTACAGGGGAGCCGGCTTCTAAGCTGAGTGCTCCGACCTGTTCTGCCTGTAGTTTTTGGCTGCCGGCCAATACCAATATCGCTGTAACTATTAGCATCGTTGCGCAATTTATATTTAATCTCATATAACCGCTCTCATATAACATTTGTAAATCTTTACTTGCGCTGCTGGGCCCTCGTTTCACTCAGCGACATTGTAGATTCGAACGTTTCAATAATATTCATTGGAAAGTTTTGGTCTTTTGTTTCCGACTCAAAACAAACTCGATTTGACTCGCATAACAAAGCCATGAAAAAAGAATCAAAAAATGAAAGATACCAATGCAGGCCATATTATGCAACTAACATTTGTATAAAATTTCACCAGGCAGTTTGAGGAAATCCTTAAAGCCGCGAAGGCACAAACTTGACGACCTTTGCAGGTGAAGTTCGGCATGTTGCAAAAGTAGCTGTGGAATGGCTGCTCCGTCAGTGACCTTATTTGTGAGAAGCCTCTGCCGAATCAATAATCGTTGAGTATGGAAAAAGATTTTCCAAAGCACATTCTATTGAAGTTTAGTGGTCCGATCCGTTCTACTATGACGGCGATGCGGCCGAAAGTATTGCCGTCTCGCATAGCGAGCAAGCCTGGCTCCGGACTACAGTGGATGCCAATAGCGGGGACAATATCTCGTTCTACTGGAAGGTCTCGTCAGAACAGAACGCCGACTACCTGCAGTTTCTTGATGATGATGACGTTAAGTACGAGATCAGCGGAGAGCAGGACTGGTGAATTGAGAAGTTCAATTCATCCCGCTTCCACTTTCTTATTGTGGGACAAACACATACTTCTACTTTCGAATCACGTGACTTCAATCCACCTTGGCGAGATCGAGGAAAACGATGATCGAGGGATTTCCAACCGGGGTGTAATGGCCGGTAAATTTGAGGCCGCCGGTCTTGCGATTTACCTGGAAGACGGCGATGTTATCGGCGCGCTGATTACAGGAGTAAAGGAACAGGCCGGTGGGGTCGAAGTTGAAGCTGCGCGGATAATTCCCTCTCGTCCATTCTTCCCCTATGAACGTGAGGTCGCCGTTTCGGCCCACGGAAAAGATCCCGATGCTGTCGTGCAGCCGGTTGCCCGCATAGACAAATTGCCCATCGATTGAAACTAATATCTCGGAGCAGAAATTACTGCCGGCAAACCCGGGCGGCAGAGTAGAGACCGTTTGACGTGCTGCCAAGCGCCCCGCTCGGGCATCGTAGTCAAATAAAACGATTGTCGAGCCTTCTTCCTGAATGGAGTAGAACCAACGACCATTGGGATGAAAATGGAAATGCCGCGGCCCGTCTCCCGGTGGCAGCGAAATCGCTGGGGGGGCATTCGGAGTGAGCATGCCCTTCTGCTCGTCAAACTTCCAGATGAAGATTTGATCCAGACCCAGGTCAACATGCAGCACGAAGCGCCCTGAGGGATCGGCCTGAATCATGTGCGCGTGAGTCCGATCATGCCCGCTGAAGGCAAAGCTGCCCGGTGGAGCATTGGTCGCCTTGGTGGGGCCAATCTTGCCTGCATCGTTCTTGATGTCCGTGGCGTTGCCCAACCGACCGTCGGGCAGAATCGGCAGCACCGCTACTGAGCCGCCAAAATAGTTGGCCACCAACATGAACCGTCCTGACGGATGGATGCTCACATAGGTCGGACCGGCGCCGCCGGAGCGGACGGTGTTGAGCAACGTCAAATGCCCGTCTGTTCGACCGATTGAGAAGGCGCTGACCGTGCCTTCCTTGTCCTCCCCCACGCGATCCGTCTCATTGGCGGAATACAGTCGGGTTCCGGTCGCATTCAAAGCCAGGCAGCTTGGGCTTGTTCCCATTTCGTGAATGCCGGCGGGCGTCATCGCCCCGGTGTCGCGATTCACCTGGAAAAGGTGTATGCCGCGGCCATTGCCGGGCGGCAGATCCACCTGCGTTGACAACACATCGCGAAGCGGGGAACTGAAGGTGCCGACATAGGCAATGAGTGGCCCACTGGCTTTATTTGATTGCGCTTGGAGCAAACCGGTGATGAGCGGGGTTGTCCCCGCCAGTACGACAGAAGTTTTTAGAAACGAACGCCGGGAACGGTCGAGTAGAGTCATGACTGATAGGCATTTTGATTTTTCAATCATAGAAATGATTATACCCCCGAAGGAAGGCAGGTCAAGGGGAGAAAACAGCCCAGAGGGTGGTGCAATCCAAGTTTCCGACGAGGCCTTTCCCAAAAAGAGTCAACTATATTAATAAGTGACAAATAATCGGCGCAGAACAGAATGTTATTTTATTTCGGAATTAGTTTGTTGTGTGGTGTTTTTTATTGCGTCCTTCCACATTGGCGCTGCCATTTGGAGATTATGAAACCTGACTCTATTGAGTTGTTGAATTATATCATTCTCAAGTAAGCCGGCAGCTTTTGAATTGTATTCATGGAATATTTTCGACCAGTCATAAAAGAGTTTTCCGTAATGCGTATTATGGCATGAGATACAGCGGGCCGCATAGCTGTCGGTGGATTGATGTGTTATATTCGTGTCATGGCAGTCAATACAAGCGAGCCTGCCCCAGTCAGGGTCAGACTCGGAGAGCTTCTGCTTTGGAGGCATTAGGGGAACCTGCGGCTGGATCACCTCCTTTCTGGGGATAACTAGAACTGTGTCCTTGTCATTCCTGCGAAA
>CBDURK010000037.1:0-13607 GCA_965369645.1 uncultured bacterium
GCACTTTTCTGCCATGGATTCTGTAGCCATTATATGGTCTAAACGCCATCCGATATTTCGTTCAAAGGAATCTTTCCGCCTGTAATCCCAGAACGTATATTCCCCCGATTTATGGCAGTGCATTCTGAACACATCGACGAATCCCCAGCGAACTACATTTTCAAGTGCCTCGCGGACCTGCGGGTGAAAACAGACATGCCCAGACAAGTTTGCAGGGTCATAAACATCTATTTTCTCTGGTGCTACATTTAAATCTCCTACCCAGATTACAGGCTCGCCGGGTTGAAAATTCTCTTCAAAAAACCTCTGCAAACGGCTGAACCACTCCAGCTTATATTCAAACTTTTCAGACTCCGCCGAATAGCCTTGAGGTATATATGTATTAACGATATTAACGCCGTTAATTTCCGCCTTGATCAATCGAGCTTCATCCTTCGGCTCATCATCGAAGCCACATTTAACCTCTGTGATTTCATTTCTGCTGAAGATTGCCACGCCGTTATAACTTTTCTGTCCCTTAAAAACGCATCTGTAATCTGTCCCGTCAAAAGCCCCGATTGGAAAATCATCATCCTGGACCTTGGTTTCCTGAACGCATAGAATATCCGGCTGGTTCTTATCCAGCCACTCAAGGACAATATTTGTCCGGACGCGGATTGAATTAACGTTAAAACTGGCTATTTTCATTTGAAATACCCTTTGTACAGTAAAGAGAATTGACTCACCTGATAAATTTTTGATTAGTTTTCATTGATATTACCGATAATAAATACAATATTATCAGAAATATATCTTTTTTACAGTCATATTCCGCGGTAGTCCAGAATAAGGCTTATCGCAGATAAAGGAGAATTTGACAAAATGGTTAAAAGAATAATTCTCGGGCTTGCTTTATTTTTTTTAGTCTTTTCCTTGGCAAGCTGTCAGACTGTCCAGGGTATAGGTAGTGATATTACGTGGATGGGCGAGGCGGGAGCCGATATCCTGGAACAATAAGCCAATTTACCAGTTCTCTTTTGTTCCAGCTTATCGCCGTCATGGGCCCTTGTATTATCGGACGTGAGCTTTTCGATTCTGCTGGCTAAAGTCAATTCTCCCGAGCGATAAAATTGTTTTGCATACATGATACTCGCGGTTCCCAGGTCTTTTTTTTCAGACACACTACATATAGATAGCCGCAGAATGTCCCGGCATCCAAAAACAGGGATTTTCCCGCATTTTGGTACTCGACAAATATTAGTTATATTTTATGTATGAGGGTGTTGAAGAACATAATTCTGGCCTTAATAATGCTATTTTTCGTCGGCTGTCAGAACAATATAATTCGGACAAATTCTGACTCACAGAAGGATGAGTATATCAATATTCATAGGCAGGATTGCGAAATTCATGCTCAAAGCAGAGTTCCCCGCATCGACTCATTAGGAATATGGGAATGCTATATAGAAACTGATATCAATCCATCTTGTCGGTTCTACTTTGATAATGGCAAGCTAAAGAAGTGGGGACATTAAGGAATTCAACAACAGCGACCGGTATTCCTGATATACCTGCCTGATATTTTCCGTAGGCTCACTCTCATAAGAACTCCTGGCATTCTATAATGGCAAAACTCATACCGAAGAGGCTCTCTCCAGGATCTGCGCAAGATTACCGATTCTCCGAGTATGAAAATATGTTCTATGGGATTCATGAGCAATAAGTTTAAAAAGCCCCTGCTTAGAGGAACAGAGAATGGGAGTGAAATAAAGCTGGGGCTTAATAAACATCTAAGCTGAATACCATCATTTGTTGATAATTCCATAATACACTATAAACACACGTCAAGTAAATGGGGGAAATCCTCAAAATTGAGTAGGAAATTCCTCGGAAATATTAACAATTAAGGAACACTTCTGCCTTGAATGAGGGATTAGAGTTAAGTTCTGGTTGGCAATCAGTGTGGATCCGGAAAAAACACACTTAAAGCTTATATTTTCCGTGGTTTTAGTATATCTTACACAGCCTGAATTTTATTGTCCCTGTAAACATTCCAGCAGAAAATTCCCTTAGAAGAGTTCATTATTGATATATGGCCTGTTAATAGTGTTAAGTTGAAAGATAAGGGGCGAACGGTGAAAATAAGTGAGATGGATCAATGATCAAAATACAGAGGTGCTTCGTATTGATTGCAATGCGGCTGATTCATCACTGGCAAAATCGAATAATGGCTGAATACCGGTTCGCTCAATAACTTGTAGATTATTCGAGGAAACGGCACACAAAATGATCTTATGCCCGAAATTATTCAGCAACCTTTCTAATATAATTAAGCTGCTTATGCCTTCAGAAGTCAGCATCTCGACGTTGGAGAAATCAATAATTAAGTCACAGGTGCATTCACGGCTTAGGATATCGTTGATGGCTACAAGCTCATTTTTCAATTGTGGTTCTTGTAAACAAACGAAGAAAACATTTTCCTGGAGGCGTTCAATCTCCATTTCTGCTATCCCTCTTTTATAACAAGATATATTTAGTTAGTTTGAAACGAATTATCGGAACTGCCTGTTCGTAAAAAGCCGTCCCTTTTATAAACTATAATATAAGAATCGGAAAATCCAAATGACAATAGGCTAATAAACGCTGTATTTTTGGGCTAAAATTATGCCGAAACGAAGCTGTGGTGAGGTGATAGGAGATATACGAGATTCTGGCCGATAGCTTGTATAATGAAAAAGGGCTGTGACCAATACTTATATGTTCACAGCCCTATGGAGTCTGTTGGTAACTCAGTTTTTATCTAAGCAGTGTCAGTGCCATCTGAGGCATTGAGTTGGCCTGAGCCAACATCGAGATACCGGCTTGTGCAAGAACCTGGTTCCTTGTCGTTAGACCGATAAATTCGAAATCTATTATCAAGTGATGGCCTTCCAGCTCCGGTTTAATTCTTCCATTAGCTTGATTACGTCGCGAATCAGTTGAGGATCGTTTTGTAAATTGGCCTGGGACAGGCGATTAATCATAAAAATATAGAGCTTTCGTAGATTGCCTGCTATTTCACCGCCGGCGTCCATATCCAGGACCGCATTTAGCTCATTAATTATATCGATAGCTTTGTTTATATAACGGCCCTTTGCTTCGTAATTATTATTCTCAATCTCCCTGATGGCCAGTCTCAAAAACTTGATTGCACCGTCGTATAACATAACGATGAGACGGCCTTTGCTTTGGGTTGTAACTGCATTGTCCTGATATGCTGTGATTCCATTCATGATTTTGCTCCACTATAATACCTTCTCATACTGCCTGCACGATGCCTGTTTTGCTAAATATGCTTTCATAAATCTTATCGGATAAAAAAGAGGGGACTTAAGGAATTATTTCTTTTAATCTTTGAAAATAGCCACACTTTAATCGAAGCATATCTAAGGCAGATTAAGGATAATATCGGCAATTCTAACTGGCTTTGAAGATATATGAAGATGACATTTTGTAAAAACAGAGGAAACAGCTTCTCAACAAAGCAATTCACCGGTTTGAGTTTGTCAGTTGTGTAATGCCCGGGACGAATGAAGCCTGTGATATCAGGTGATTTCTTCGACCCGGTTTTTCCTGGATTTTCTTTTGACGGAAATGCTTTTTATTGGTTGAGGTTTTTCGGGTGTCTGTTCTGTGGGCTTGTTATGGTTCAAGGAAACACTTTTGTTATGGCCGTTAATTTTGTCAACTATTGTATAACTCTCAACGATAGACAAAAGGCTCAATAGAAAGCTCAGAGTGCTTTCCGCGCCCTGATTGGTATTAACACCGTCCTGTATAAGTCCGTCGTTACATCCTTTTGTCTTAAAGTCGTACACCGGGATGCGTAACTCGTTTTGCCCGAGGAACCAGTCGAAAGCTTTTCTTTGAAGGATTAAATATTTCTCATCCTGTGTTGCGTCATAAGCCGCCCTTAACATCATAACCGTGCTTGTTGCTTCGAGAGGCTGCTGGTCAAATATGGCTTTTGTCCCACCGCGTTCGTACCATCCGTTGCAGCCGACGAAGCTGAAATATTCGTTATTGAAAGTATTTGCCAGCAGGAATTTGCAGGTTTTTTCTGCAATCTCGATATATTTCTTGTTCTCCGAAGTAACACCGGCAACGAATAGGGCATAAGGCAGGATGGCGTTGTCATATGTCAAAGTGTCCTCGAACCATTCCCAGTCGGGATAATGATTTTCTTCGTATTGAATTATCAGGCCGTCTGACGTTAATTCCAGTTGGCGTTTTATGTCACTGGCGCCGGGAAACTGCTTCAGATAATCACACATACCAAGTATCGAATACGCCATGCCTCTTGGAAGTTGCTTCTGAATATGCTCTACTGATTTATCAAAGCAGCTCTTGGCAATTGATAGATGTGCCGGTGATGGTGGTTGTGCCATAACCGTTCCGAACGCCCATAGCACTCTGCCGAAAGCATCATTCAATGGCTCTTCCTCAAACCACCTTCTGTCAAAATGCATAAAGTTTCTGACTGTGCCGTCGCTATTTTGTGAATGTATGATGAAGGAAAAATATGTATCGAGAAGCCGAAGGGATTGCGGTTCGGAATACTGGGCGCAATGTTTGGCCATTAATATTACCGCTCTGGCATTATCGTCCGTGCAGTAACCGTATTCGCGGTTTGGTATGGTAAAGTTGGCATGTTGATACAAGCCGGTGTCATCGGTCAGCTTTTCCAGGTGAGCCAATGAAAGCTCCGGCACCTCAATTGATAACGTTGTTTTTGCGGCTATACGCACCGGCAGCCATTTTGCCTTAAATAATTTCCAGTAGGCCTGTCCGATTTTGGGCCATGTCCTGGACCGGCCGTATTCGTACGCCTGTCTTCGAAGAGAATAAAACTCCGAATCGTCCTGAAGGATCGTGATTATCGCATCAGCTAATCGCTCCGAATCTTCGAATCCTACTAACTTACCGCGCCCGTCCGCCAACAGTTCCGTAGCCGCCCAGTAAGGGCTCGATACAACAGCCTTGCCTGTGCCTACTGCAAATGATAACGTGCCGCTGGTCAGTTGTTTTTCGTTTATATATGATGTTACATAGATATCCGCTGCGCACAAAAAGTTGTGAAGCTCCTGGTCATCTACGAATCTGTTATAGAAAATTACATGTTCCTGCAGCTTTAAGTCTTTGACCATTTGTCTCAAACTGAATCTGTATAACTCGCCCTCCTCTTTCAGCACGTTCGGGTGTGTCATACCCAGAATTATGTACATCACCGAGGGATCGGCTTTAACTATTGCCGGCATCGCCTTAAGCATCACCTCTATACCTTTGTTCCTGTTAAGCAGGCCGAAGGTTAAAATTGTTCTTCGGTCTTCCAGACTGAATTTGTGTTTATAGTAGTTGCTGTCAACAAAAGGCAAATCCGGTATGCCGTGTGCGATTAATTTTATTTTCTTGGCTGGTATATCATATATGTCCCGCAGCATACTGACGCCGCGTTTGTTCATGGTGATTACTTTGTAAGAGACATTGCAGATATCAACTAATGACTTGCTGTAAGCTGGCCCGTGCTCATCGACGACCGTATGAAGCGTCGTTATGATGGGGGCTTTTAGCCTGTTCAAAAGTAAACTTAAGTAAGCACCTGCATCGCCGCCGAAAAGACCGAACTCATGCTGGACACAAACCGCGTCAACGTGGCTGAAATTGATATAATCCGCCGCGCAAATATAATCGCTTTTTACATTCTGGCGGATTTCGAACTTGACCGGATCGGCATATTTTTGGTCCCCTGACTGCATTGCCACTACCTGAGGCTCGAATTCACCTTTGGCCGCTAATGCTGTGTTTTTGATAAGGTCCGATGTGAAGGTTGCTATGCCGCATTTTCTTGGTAGGAATGACGAAATAAACGCCACTTTTTTCGGCGAACTTTTTGGCATTGGTAATATCCCTTTTTAAGAACTGCAAAACATATTTATATTTTAGGAATAATTAACCCGTACGTCAAGTAATTTGGCCGTTATTAAAGAATAAAAATCTTTTATTCAGACGTATAAATTCCCTCTCTTGTTGCGGGTTAAAATAGGTAGCTTAGCCGTTTTTTCAACATATCCGGCTATATATACTTAAATTTCACTATATAACCGGCGGTTTCAAAACTGCTTTCATCTATCATTGAAGAAAAAGGCCTACACCGAATAGGTATAGGCCCCGAATTGATACGAATTACCATATTAACAAGTTAATTAATTCTAACCTGCAATTTACGGTGCAGGTGCATACAGGCGAATATCATCAAAGTATATTATGCCTGAACCGCCGGCCACCGGATTATTCTTGTTGCCGAGGCCAAGAGTAATCGAATTCACATTGGCGAGGTTCACACCCTGATCAGCAAAAGCCTGCAAGTCGATATTCCATTGAGTCCATGAACGGCTTTGTGCTGCGTCAGGATTATCATGAGTGACCACGGCATTATCATTTAGAGCAACATACATCGGCTCGGCAGCGTTGGCCAAACCGCCGCTGAACCAAATCGTCAGTGTGCTGACACCATTCACTGTCCAGTTGCGGTTGGAGGTCAACGTCAAAGTAGCCTCGGATTTGCCAACAGCGTTATCGTAAGACATCGGCATCGACTGCAAACCACTGTGGACGATATTCTGCTCGGCAAAAGGCGAATTGGCATTACCAACGACAGAACCGTTTACAGCAGGATTGTCGAAACCGTCCAGCCACACATTGAATATCCTGTTACTTGCCGGGTCAGTCGGATCAAGGTCATTGTAGCTCTCCATATCATCCACAATCAGGAAGTTCGCCGTCGTAAAGCTCCAGAGAGGGCCTGTCCATGGGCTGTTGGCGTTTGCATTATTAACCTCATCAACACGCCAGTAGTAAGTAGTATTCCACTCAAGGTTGCTGGCGTCATAACTTTCGGAACCAAGATTTCCGCTACCTTTAAGCTCAAGTGAGCTTGCATCGGTGCCAAAATAGATTTCATGTGAAGCACCTAAGCCCGGTGCCCATGTGAGAACAGGTGTTTGTGTTACGTCCACAGCGCCATTAACCGGATCAACAGCCTCAACGGCGCCTTCGGTAGTAAAGCTCCAGACATCCCCTTTATACGTGTCGATAATATCGAACTCATCGACCCGCCAGTAGTAGGTCTTGGCCATCTCAAGTGTGCCCGGATCGTAAGTTGCAGTTCCCTGGGCAAGTCCTCCGGCGGCATTGCTGACATCGTCAAAGTTGTCACTGAAGTACACGGTGTGCAGTTTCACACCGAAACCACCTGTCCAGCTAAGGCTGACATCCACATCTACAGTCTCGGAGCCATCAGCCGGTTCCGGTAAATAGGCCGTCTTGGGAGGAATAGCAAAGCTCCATACGTCGCCCTTCCATGGACTGTTCGGCTCAGAGTCATTGACCTCGTCAATACGCCAGTAATATGTCGTTCCAGGAACGAGGCCCTCCGGAACGGCGAAACCCGGGAATCCTGCAACAATAAACGTTTCAGCTTGGTTACCTATGAACGTGCCTTCGGCTCCTTCGTTCACAGCATCAAAATTATCACCGATATACACATTGTGAGAGACCGCGAACCTTCCCGGCGACCAGCTAAGGTTCACCCATGTGTCTTCATGGAGCGCACCGTCCGCAGGATTTGGGCCGGTGGCGATAACAGGTATCACCGTCAGTGCCGAAATACTAAGAGTATCGTGTCCCGATGCCGTAATTCGCACGCCCATCACCGGCACGTCCGTCGTGAAAACCACACCGAAAGCATTCTGACCATTGACGCTAACTCCCGTATCTGCATAAACAGTCGCGGCACTGAACGCAAGCGGCGCTCCGAGCGAACCGTCCGCAAGAATAGCCTGCCACGTACCCGTGTCGTTGCCGCCTCGTTCGAAGTGAAAGAATGTGTTCGTCAGAAAGGGAAAAACCGTTTCTTGGAAGTCGATCCCGTCGATCGACGATATGTTAGTGCCACCGTCCAACGTGAACATAAAATTGTCGGCTTTTAGGCCTACGTCCCCGGCCTTAACGGTCGACGTTCCGTCCACCGTCGCGTCTGGAGTTGGAGTCCCGTCCTCCCATAACGTTTCAACGCCTGAAGCCGGGACATACCATCGGGTCGTTGTACCAAGTGACACCGTCCCATCTTCGACAACATATTCAGTTCCCTCATACCGAAAGCTGATGATCGTACCGTCAACTACGGTAACATCCGCCAGGCCGGTGAGTGTGTTGGCCCCAATGGGGGCTGCCATGGCCACCACGGCAAAGAGAATTAGATAAAGCAAATTCTTAGACATAAAAATCCTCCTTCAAAAAGATTTAATCTACGATGTGAGTTGTCATAGAATAGTGTCACTTGCGAAACACAAAGCAGCAATTAAAAACTCTGTACTTCGCATAATGTTAAATAAGACCTCCTCTATTTGGAAAGCTTCGGTAATTGAACCAACAGAAAGACTCAATCCAAAGATATTCAACTCTGTAAACACGAGCCTAACTACATTATTTATACCAAATCAGCTACTTTCCCGTCAAGGATAATCTCTTGATTATGTATTAGCATATTAGAATACCTCAAGGTCTGCCCAATAGCAGGAGTTGGAAGAAGTCCGGGGTATTAAAATCCCATATCCCGCCAAGATACACTTCAGTTTGAGTTTGACCGTCATAGAACTCTAAAACTCCTCTCAGGGCCGTCCTGCAGAAAATCTTAAGGTGGTTGAATTCAGGATGCTCTCAGCCTGCTGTATATGCGTTACTGAATCTCAGCTACAAAATTCTCGCTATTGATATTTATCAATCAGTTGTTTCTCATATGCGAGAGAAGCTTGTGTGTTGGCACAGTTGCCTCCGGAAAGTTTCTATTTATTCAAATACCCTATGGCATTGTTAACAAAGGAGTTACGCTCGCACACTCTCTTGGGAGAGCACCATTTCGCAATATCAGGAACGCCGATTGCATTCAGGGATAAATAGCAGTATTTGTATTGTGTATAGTTCTAAACACAACTGATTCCCGAGACAATTAGAGAGGGTTGAAGGAAGTCTGATCAGATATGAATGGCAAATCTCGGTTGGTTTTTTGAGGTGAATTATGGAAAAAGCGAAGATTATGATTGTGGATGACGACGTCGATTATACCTATGTAGTTAAGACCATTTTGGAACGTGAGCAGTATATCGTGGTCACGGCCAGTGGCAAAACGGAAGGTATGGAAAAAATCAGGGCTGAAAAACCGGATTTAGCCATACTGGATGTTATGATGAACGTTTGGAATGATGGATTTGAAATGTCCAGACAATTGAAGAAAGACGACCAGTTTAAAAATATGCCTGTGCTTATGCTCACTGCAATCGAGAATAAAACCGGCATAGATTTCAAATCTACTGCCGGAGATCCCATCTGGCTGCCGGTTGACGCGTTCCTGAGCAAACCGGTGGAACCTCAGACTCTGCTGGCCGAGGTCAAAATACTTCTGTCAAATAAAGCTGAGAATTGAGCCGGTATCGGAAAATATCATACTTCTCAAAAGAGCTTATTTGCTAAGCAGGCTAAAGTGGATAACCGATTAAGTATCCTGAAATCCATAAGTTTTTTGAAAAAAGATGAAAGAAGAATACAGAACGAAAATCCAGGAAATCATCGACGGAATGCAATGCCCGAAGGATTTCAAATGTGCAGAAGGGGGGTTTGAGAATCTGTGCAAAGCCATGAGCTTCGGCGGTGAGCAATTTCTCCAGTGTCTCGAAGAGACATTTCCTCCTTGTCCATTTGCTGGAGTGTATAACAATGGTTTTCAAATGCATTTCTGTCGGTGCCCCTTGCGTTCTTATTTGGCAAAGAATCTAAGGAAGTAGTTTCTTCCGCTCAGCAAAGAAGCACTTATCCCCAAAAGAATTATATGATTGGTACATTTCATCCGGATACTTAATCCGATATCACACTAATTTTTGCAAGAAATCTTTGTATTTATGCAGAAAATTGAGATTTATTCGGATTTGATATGGGCAAAATCAACATTTGTGGTGACAAAATGGCGACATAATGTCACCTGGAATTCAGGGTGTTTTTTAGCTACTGAAAGAGGTGGCTTACCGTCTTTGTCAATATCGACAAGCACAGATCGCATGACTCGAAAGTCCCATGCCGGATTCTCGGAGATGTAATGATGTTCAAATATCGCCGTAGAGCCTGACACTGCACGTAAGCAGAGTGTGAGAACAACCAAGGGTATGTAGAATTTCATAATTACACCTATAGAAATATGCTTAAAAGCTTTCCTGTGGCTCCCAACATCTACAGGTTTTCGGCTATGCAATGAAGGCCTTACGTAGTTGCTCAATATATCGTGGACATGCAATTCGAGGATCTTCCTTTTCCTCGTACTCGAGGCAGATCCATCCGCGGTAGCCTACGCCGCCGAGAATTCTTGCGAGTCGCCGAAAGTCAGTCGGCTCTCGTCCTCGCCCGCGCGGAGAGGTGACCACTTTAACCTGAACGTGAAGCGTGTAAGGGGCGATCTTTTCAAGTTCGCCGTAGACATCTTCACCATGGAAGTTACCGGTATCCATCCACGCCCCAAACCATGGGCTCTTGACGTCACGGATGATCGCTAACATGCCATCAACTGTACTGGTCAGTCCGCCGTGATTCTCCAAACCGAGGAAGACACCTTTCTGCGCCGCATGCTGACAACATTCCTCAATCGCCTCTACCACCAGGCGATGGGCCTCTTCTGGAGTCTGCTGTTTGTTTACGTTGCCGGAGAAAATCCGTACGATAGGGGCACCCAGTGTATGTGCGTGGTCGATCCATTTCTTTACTTGCGAGATTTCCCTTTCTCTTTCAGGGCCTACCGGCCGAGAGAAATTATTGCCCACCGCCGTGCTTGATATGGTAAGCCCAAGTCTAAACGCGTGAGCCTTTAAATCGCAGAGATACTCGTTTGTTACCGGTTGGGGGAAGTAATAAGAAGTGAGTTCGGTGCCTTCAAGCCCAAACTTGGCGCAGTCATCTATGAAATCCTTGAGTGTATACTCTGGCTGGTTCCCTGTCAGCAGCTCACGGTAGCTGTAGGCGGCCAGTGTGAACTTGTATTTCGATCCGTGCTGGTGCTTGATTGGTTCAGTGGCTGAGGCCTTCTGCTCGCCCAATACTGCCATTAAACTGCCTGTGGTGACAAGAGTGGCGCGGGCCAGAAAATCCCGTCGACTCGTTTGTCTGTTCATGAAAGTACTCCCTTCAAATATTCTCTATCACTTTGCGAAGTATCGTTTGGATAGCGGTATAGTCATCACATTCAATGGGACGCGGGCCCCAATTTTCTGTAGACGGCGGAGTAAAAGTGTCCCACCTGGCGGAACAAAAATGTTCCGCCTGATATGTATATAGCCGAGACCGCCCCGGCTGTCAATATTCAGTCCTGATCTGTTCTTTTTTTTCGTCTGGCCAGACGTTTGCGGTTTTGCTCAAGGCGATACGATAAAGGGCAACAATATACTCCACGGGCATATTGAGCATCTATTGACTCGCCCCGTAGGTAGTCTTGATAGTTCATGATGAATTTGTTAAGATTATTAGCATCGAAAGGATAGAATAATGTCTTGTGAACCCTTAAATGGGAAATATCGGATAAGTATATGAATAGAATCGGAAGAATCAGGCGTATAATATCTTATCGGAAATTAAGGGGTTCTTCAACAGTCCCACTGTCCCTGGTATGCCAGTATGAAAATCTTGGATCTTGTAAGAAAGCTATAAGGAGAAGTACATGCCGTGCAAGTCATCAGACAGATATCTTTGGATTTCTTATAACAAGCTAGTGTTTGGCCTAGTTTTAATATTCTCAATATCTTCCAACATTTTTGGGCTACCTGCCTTTCCCGGTGCTCAGGGATTTGGATCGGATACCCCCGGTGGCCGAGGTGGTAAGATCATTGAAGTAACAAACCTCTGTGCAAGCGGTGCCGGAAGCTTTCGTACAGCCTGTGAGGCATCCGGGCCACGGATTGTGGTCTTTCGCACCGGCGGTATGATTAATATTAGCAGAGCAATAAACATTAGGAATCCTTTCATCACCATTGCCGGACAAACTGCCCCGGGAGACGGCATTTGTATTGGGGGCGGCGGGTACCTGAATATCACCACTCACGATGTAATTGTAAGGGGGTTGCGTGTCCGCGTAGGCGACAATCCGGACGGGCCCTCAGGAGATAACCGTGATGGTATTGGAATTGCCAACAGTTCATCCCCTCCTCACAACATTGTGATTGATCACTGCTCAGTAAGCTGGGGCATTGATGAGAATATTCAGCTTTGGTATGCCTGCCACGACATCACTATTCAGTGGTGCATTACAAGCGAAGCACTTGACAAAAGCCTGCATTCCAAAGGACCACACAGCAAAGGTATGATTATTGGCCCGGATGCGGAACGCGTTTCCATCCACCATAATCTGTTTGCCCACAATTATGAACGGAATCCTCTGATAAGCGTGGATACCAAGACGGAAGTGTTTAACAATGTCATGTATAATTGGGGATGGAGGGGGATGAACCTGGGTAATCCCTATCCGGAACACGGTGAGTGGAGCAACGTGGTTGGCAACTACTTCAAGAAAGGACCGAATTCCGCCGATCTTTGCTTCCATGTTTCCAATTGCTGGATTAATGCTGAAGTTTATTTAAAAGGTAATATCGGCCCTGGAAGGCCATCTGATGCAGAAGATGAATGGAGCCTCGTAAGAAATGATGTTGGTCCCCAGATAATATCATCACAGCCGGTTGGACAGTCATCCGGTATCACTACGCAGATTGCAGGAGAGGCATATAATCTTGTTTTGGCGCGCGCAGGCGCAGTAATTCCCAGGCGAGACACGGTGGACTCCCGCATAATTGATGATGTGAAGAACGGAACTGGCAAAATTATAGACTCTCAGGACGAAGCTGGAGGCTGGCCGAATTATAACGTTGGAACACCACCATTGGACACAGATCACGATGGCATGCCGGATGATTGGGAAACGGCTCAAGGACTTAATCCTAATGGTTATTCTGATGCCATTGTAATTGATTTGAGCAAAGAAGGATACACCAACGTCGAAGTCTATATTAATGGATTGATTGGTTCTGGAGCAACCAATTCAATTATCGAGCAAAAGAGGAATTAGAGTCAATATGACTCGATGGCAACCGAGAAGGCATATGAGCCGTACTAAACACTGCTAAACAGCGAAATACAAAACGGTTCATAACAGGCTCCAATAGCATCTATTTGACATTTCCCGGTTAAATGTAAAGACTGTGGCCTTAGCAAAGACATACCTTTATTCAGTGGTCGAGGGAAGCATCTTGACGAACTTGATTTAAGTTTTCTATTTTCTTTCTTAGAACGAGGAACACAAGTTTTGGGTTAATCATTATACTGTATAAAGATCAAACAAAATTGAGACCTATGGGAGAATACCATAAGAAATCTATCTGCGTACTGCAAAGCATGTTATGGTCTTTGGAAAGTTATAGTAATTTACTCCGGATACTTAATCCGGTGTAAATTTCGTTCAAAAACGCTCACTGTTAAAAACAAAAATAAAATATTTCCAAAATTTT